>DASVHB010000681.1:0-11472 GCA_036379195.1 Pirellulales bacterium | reverse complement strand
TCATCACTCATCACTCATCACTCATCACTCATCACTCATCACTCCCCTGCCCTCCCCTTCACCGCGCAGCCGCCGCTTGCCTACTAACCAGCAATTCGGCGATCTGCACGGCGTTGGTCGCCGCGCCTTTGCGCAGGTTGTCGCTGACGCACCAGAACGCCAGCCCGTTGGGAGCCGAAAGGTCTTCGCGAATCCGCCCGATAAACACTTCATCGCGGTCGTCGCAATTCAACGGCATCGGGTATTGCTTGGCCGCCAGATCGTCGACCACGATGATGCCAGGAAACGACGCGAAGAGTTCGCGCGCCTCGCTCGCTGACAGTTTTCGCTCGGTCTCGACCAGAATACTCTCGCTGTGGCAGTTGCTCACCGGCACGCGCACGCATGTCGGGCAGACCTGAATCGAGTCGTCGCCCATGATCTTGCGCGTCTCGTGGACCATCTTCATTTCTTCCGACGTGTAGCCCTGGTACTTGGGCGAGCCGATTTGCGGAATCAGATTGAAGGCGATCGGATGGGCGAACGTCTCGTAGCAATAATCAGCGCCGGCTACGAGGCTGCGGGTGCCCTGCTCCAGGTCGCGCTGGCCGGCCACGCCCGCGCCGCTGGTGGCCTGGTAAGTGCTCACCACCACGCGCTTGACGCGGGCGGCGTCGTGCAGCGGCTTTAGGGCCACTACCATCTGCGTGGTCGAGCAGTTCGGGCTGGAGATGATGCCGCGGTGCGCAAAGGCGGCGTCGGCATTGACCTCGGGAATGACCAGGGGCACGCCGGCGTCCATCCGCCAGTAGCCGCTCTCGTCGACCACCACGCAGCCGCGCTCGACCGCCCAGGGCGCGAAGTCGCGCGCCACTTCGTCGGGAGTGCTGCCGATGGCCAGGTCGACGCCCTCGAATGCCTCGGGCGTCAGTTCTTCGACGGGATGCTTTTCGCCCTTGAACGTCACCGTTTTACCGGCCGATCGCCGCGAGGCCAATAATTTGATGCGATCAAACGGAAATGCCCGCTCTTCCAACAGGCGCAAAATGATTCCCCCGACGGCACCCGTCGCACCCACCACCGCAATCGACTCGTACACGCAGAAATCCTCCGAGCTAGAACAAAAATCAGCCGCTTAAATTCCTTTGATCGTTAAGTATAGGCAGCATTCCATGCTGCGGAATAGAGCGTAAGGCGCGTTGAATTAGAACGAGAATCAATTCCCGTTTAGTTCGTCTGAGCGAGGCCTGTCGATCGGCGGTTCTGAGGGCGGACCGGTCGGCGAAGCCCCCCTGCCCTGCCCCGCCCCAGACGGTGGCACGGTCGGCTCGTCGGTGCGGTTACGCGAATAGGCGATCAGAAGCGTTACGCCGATGACGGCGATCGCCGTCCAAAGCGCGTAGCGCATCATGCGCTCGCTCGATGCTTTCTGCTCGGCATCTTTGAGCATCTGATCTCGCTGAAACTCCATTAATTGCTGCACTCGAAGCTGTTGCTCTTCTTCGGCGGTCATCCGTCCGCCCCGCGGGGCGCGCTCTGCCGGCGGCGCGTCGCCCTGCCCTTCTCTGTCGGCCGGTGGCGCCTCGCGCAGCAGCGGTTGCGCAAAAACGACGCGGGCCTCACCTGGTGACACGATCGCCATTGCCAACGCCATGGCCGACCGGAAAAGAACGTTGTGAGATGACACGATGAATTCCTCGACGATTGGTAGTCGAGCGGACACACACCATCATGTTACCGCGCCGGGCTTCCATGGCCCACCCTGTGCCGGTCAAGAACACCGCTCAGGGCGGAGTATTTGTGATCTCGGGCCGAAAACAGCCTGGGGCATCGGCAAGCCTCTGCCCCAGCCACCGATGGAAAGTCAACACTTCAATCACTTTTCACTCATCACTCGTCACTCGTCACTCCTTCCCCCCTGCCCTGCTCCGCCGGCTCGCCGCCCGCCGATGACCCGCCGCACCAGCGCCGGCGACACAAACGACAAGCAGCCGATCAGCATCACCAGCCCGAAGGTAATCATGCCCATGCACAGCGCAATGCCCAGATGCACCGGTACGGCCAGGGTCAGCATCAGCGGCCGCGTCAGCCGCGGCCAAACGAGCACACAGAAAAAGAGCTCCCAATAAACCGTCACCTGGGTCAATAGCGCCATCATCAACGGCCAGGCCGCCATCCAGGTCATATCGAACGACTGGTATTCGAGATTGGCAAACGATCCCCACAGCGCATCACCTTGCCACCAGCTTTCGCCCCGCAGTTTGCCCATCGCCGCGAAAAAATAGATGACGCACATGTGGACCTGAATCAGCCGGACGGCCAGGTTGGTGCTCGTCGATGCGCGAGCGGGCGAGCGCACACCATCAGCCCCGCGGCGCGTCCGCCAGCGGTCGAGCGAAAAGGCGCCGCCGCAATCACCGACCGTCAAATACATCGCCAGCATGCCATTGATCTGGTCGAGGCCGAACAGCGCGCCCGGCACGCGATTGACGTAGCTGACCGTGATCAAGAACGCCAGAACCGACGTTACGCGCGAGAACAACCCCAACGTGAGCAGTGCGAAAACCGCCAAACCCGCCAGGTGCAT
This sequence comes from Pirellulales bacterium, assembly GCA_036379195.1. Lineage (GTDB taxonomy): Bacteria > Planctomycetota > Planctomycetia > Pirellulales > JAICIG01 > JAICLL01. The sequence goes on along the minus strand of DASVHB010000681.1, from coordinate 8,906 downwards.
GGTCCATAGAGCGGCGGGCGAATCGACCCACCAGAAATAGCTCCAGGCATAGTTGACCTGATCCGGCGGCGCCGACACCAGGTTGGCGGCCTGGGCGTTTACCCAACTCTCGGCGCCGAAAAAATCGCTCAGCGCCAGCGACCAAACCAAGTGGGTGTAAAAGAGCATCGCGCCGGCAAAAATGCGAATCAGGCCCAGCGTGGCCGGATCGGCCGGCGTGAACCAGAATCGGTTCCAGCCGCCGACGACGCCGCGCCCTAGGTCTCGCAAATAGTCGCGCACCAGGCTCACGGCCGCTCCCTTTCGTAAGTGCCGAGTTTGCGCGAGGCGTAGAACTGCGCATCGTCCAGCGGCACGCCGCGCAGCACGTGCTCGGGCAGCGGAATGCGATGTTCGACCAGATAAAGCGTCACGCGCTGCGCGTGGTGTTTCGCCAGCAGGTGATTTGCGTACGACCGGGCATAGGCCCGTTGTGGCAGCGAGAGCGGCTGGTGTTCCTCGTCGAACCGCGGGTCCCAGTCGCCCGATAAACTCTGAACGAACTCGCTCAACATGAAGTGGCGATGGTAAAGCAAACGCGGCCAATGCTCGCGGCGATCGGGAAAAACCCCGACCTGCCGCTGGCCGTCAGCCGTCACCAACTCATAACGCACCAAATGACTCGGCCCCGGATCGGGGCCGAAAAACTTGTAGCCGTGGTCCAGGTACAGATAAATGGCCTGCAAATACGGGCGATAAACCCCTTGCAGAAAGCTTCCCAAGATCGAAGGCGGGGTGGAGATCGGCCCCACAAGCATGCCCACCAAGTGCCATATCAGCAGCACACTGGCCAGCCAGCGGGCACCGCGCGACCAGACGATCAACGACGAGGCGTGCCGCCGTTCGGTGGACTTTCGATCGGACATGTTTCTTTCATCGGCAAGCGGCGGCACCGGTCGGCAGCGAAACCCGTGCATTCTACGCCATCTGCGCGAACGAAAAACCCTCGCACAGGCGGAAGCCCGTGCGAGGGTTTTGAAAACACTCACTGACTCACACCCGCAGCAAAGCGGGGCAAGGTCAGTTCGATCGTAGCTCAGCCGCCGGCGCGGGCGACTTGCGGAGCGCCAAAGTCGATCGTTAGCTCGCGCGTCTCACCGCCGCTCAGATCGACTGTTTCTTCCTGGCTGAGTGTGCGGCCGTTACGCTCCACGTCAACGCGGACAACGTAGTTGGCCCATTGCTCGCCCAGCGACAGCCGGGTAGTCGAGAACACGCGGGTCTCGCCAAAGCCGCGGGTCTCTTTGCCCGACAGATAAACCTTGGCGTCGGCCGGCACATGCAGCGTCAGGCTGGTGCGCACAGGCGCGGCCGCGATCGACTCGGCGTCGGTCTCGTTCATGGCGAATTCCAGGTTCGAGACACCGCCGGCCTGCAGCTTCACCACTTTGGTTTCGCTGATCGGCTGACCGTCGCGAATGACCTCTGCGCGGACTTCGTAAGCATAGTTGAAGCCGGGCTGCAGGCCGTTCGACACATAACGGCGCAGCGTGCCTTTGCTGGTCGTCGCCAAACCGTTCACGAATACCTTGGCGTCCGCCGGCACGCGCACGCTGAGCGTGGCGCTGCGGCCGCGATTGAGGCCGGCGCCGCTGTCGGGCGGAGGCGCGGGGCCTTCTTCCGGCAGGTCAGCGTCACCCGGGCCGAGCCGATCGTTCGGCGCTGGGCCGAGACCATCGGGACCGAGGTCGCCGTCGAGAGCGCCGCCCTGGTCTCTTGGCATATCGCCGGGATACGGCGGCGGCGGATTGGCTCCGCCGTAGTTGCCTTGCTGCGCTCCGCCAGCCGGAGCGCCGCCCACGGGCTGCGAGGTGATGACCGCGCCGTCTACATAACCACCGCTCGATCCCCAGCTACCATAGCTGCCGCCGCTGGAACCCCAGCTTCCGCCGCTGGAACCCCAACTGCCGCCGCTGGAACCCCAGCTTCCATAACTGCCGGCATAATAGACATGGTGATGGCGACGATGACGGTGATGCCCGCCGCCCCACGATCCGTAGTAGCCACCGCTCGAGCCGCCGCTGGATCCCCAGCTACCGCCACTCGAACCGCCACTCGAACCACCGCTCGAGCCCCAGCTCCCATAGGAGCCGCCGCTCGAACCGCCGCTCGAGTGCCCCCAAAAGGCATTCGCTTGCGGCGCGTCCATGGCCAGCGCACTGGCCACGACCGCTGTGCCCATCAACAACTTCTTGAAATTCCTCTGCAACATTGGTCCTTGCTCCCCGGGTCAATTGGGTGAACTTTGAAGACTACGTACTCCCGCCCCCGAAAACATACCAAGACTAGCTTTTAATTCAAGCAATTTGCGCAAACCTGGGTGATTCTGCGGTGTACGGTAGATGGGCAATGCGGCCCGGCCCTAACGAAAAAACGGTGCAAACCGACTCACGGGAGAGCCCGCCTGACCGGCTTAAGCCGTTAAGCGGCAACAGCTTGAGGCGCTCGATCAACCCGCGCAAAACCGTTGACTAAGCTGCTTAATCCGCAATCCGCAGCTTGAGATCATCGAATGAGGCTTCGCCGGTCGCCCCAAACAGCCCAATGCGCACGAAAGCTTCACGCGCGCGCGAGGGAACCTGAAAAGTTCTCTGCTCGGCCAGCCAATCGAACGTGCCGCGCCACGGCCCTAGCCCGACGCTGCCCAACTCGTTTCGGCGGTCGTCATAAAAAGTGACGGAAAACACCGGCACTTCGTCGGCCGCCGCGCCGGCCTGCACGCGCTTCATCCGCACCTGGGCCGCAAGCTCGATGCGGTGAATCCGCCGGCCGTCGATCGGCAAGGCTTGCAGAGCCTGGCTGCGCCGACCCGGTTCTGAATTGGTAAACGTGAGATAGGCTTCGCCCTCGGGCGCGTCGGAGGCCTCTTCCACGGTCACCTGCCGCAGGTAATGCCAGCCCACCGGCTTCGCAGCGCCGTTGCGTTCGGTGGTTTCTTCGAACCCGCCGTTATGGATCGCCGGGTGCAGCGGATCGGGCTTCACCACGCGCTCGTCCTCGGCGGCGCCAGTCATGGGCACAAAGATAATCGGCAGCAGCGGCTCGCGCACGAGCTTTCCATCGTTTTTTTTCAGCACATAAAGCGTCTGCTGATACCGCTCGCCCAGCGGAATCAACATTCGCCCGCCCTGCTTGAGCTGGTCGATCAGCGCCTGTGGCGGCTTTTCGGGAGAGCAGGTGACGATGATCTTGTCGAACGGGGCCGCCTCGGGCCAGCCGGCGTAGCCATCGCCGATGCGCGTGTGCACGTTTTCATACTTCAGGCGCTTGAGCGCCCGGGCCGCGCGTTCGCCCAGCGGTCGTTTGATCTCGATCGTATAAACATCTTTGACGAGCGGACTCAGCACCGCCGCCTGGAAACCGCTGCCCGTGCCAATTTCCAATACGTTGTCGTCGGGCTGCGGATCGAGCTGCTCGGTCATATACGCGACGAAGAACGGCGCCGAAATGGTTTGCGCCTCGCCGATGGGCAAAGCCATATCGAAGTAGGCGTTCTTGCGCTCGGCCAGCGGCACGAACTCATGGCGCGGCGTGTTTCGCATCGCGTCGATGACGCGCGGGTTTTTAATGCCGCCGCCGACAATCTCGTCGTCGACCATCTGTTGGCGGGCCCGCTCCATCGTCTGCCTCCCCTGCCCTGCCCCGCGACGGCCAGATGCGGCCCACACCACCGACAGGCAGCACCATATCGCCACTTGGTTTCGAGCAAACATCGTTTGTCAGCCCTCCCGGTCAAGGTCCGCCGCATTCACTCTCTATCATATCATCGGCGCCCCGTAAAACGACCGCCGCCGCGGAATTACAACGGCGCGGGGTTTGCAACGCCCCTCGAAGGTTTGTGAACCGCCTGGATTGCCGCAGATGAGTGTTTCGATCATTCCGGAATTGCTGGGCCGAACCCCCGCGGAACGCTGCTCTGATTCTAGCGGGCCGCGAGTGGCATTCTCTGAGCGCACGATCCTCGCGGCGGCGCGGCGTTTTGGCCCCGGGCCGATTGGCGTGCTGGCGGCGCGCTACGCCTGGACGGCCGCGCGGCTTCAATGGCGCAAGCGAGTTCGCTTCCGCCAAAGCCATAACGGCCGGGCCTGCGCCGCCTATTCCGCCATGGGCATCGAGGAGTTCGCGGCCATCAACGCCCGGCAGGCCTGGGCCAATTGGCGCACCATTCCGCGCAATCTGTCGGGCAGACTGCCCGACCGCGCGCTGTTTGCGCTCGATCTCTGCTGCGGAACCGGCGATTCGACCGCGGTGCTCGCCTGGTATTGCCCAGTGGGATCGCACATCCACGGCCTGGAATACAATCCGGCGTTTGTCGCCACGGCCCGACGGCGAGCCTTTGTCAACCGCCACAAGGGACGGGCGAACGTCGGCTTTTTCGCGCAAAGCGTACTCGAAGCTTTTTGCGACGAGCGCGGCCGTCGCTTACCCGACGGCTGTGCCGACCTGGTGAATGCCAGCGGCGCCATCGGTTGCCACTTCGATCAGACGGCGACTCGCCGCGTGGCTGCCGAATGCCGCCGCGTGCTGCGGGCCGGCGGCCTCGCCTTGATCGATAGCGGACCGGAAGGCACCGACCGGGCGGCGCTGTTGCACGTTTTCACCGCCGGCGGGTTTGCCTACTCGGGCCAGGCGCGCAGTTGCCCGCTCGACCGCATGCGGCAATTGTGCTTCGTTCAGCGCGGTCTCTGACGCCCACTTAACAACGCGGGTTCCTGACGCTTGCGCCGAAGCGTTATGCAGGCTAAGATTGATGCGAGGCGGATTTCGCGTCATACTTGATCATCATGGCGACCGTCGTCTTTGACACTTCCGCGGCAGAGCAGTTCGCAAAACTGCCGGAGCGAATCAAAGATACGAATAGGAGAGACGATGGTTGCGCTGCAACGCCTTGAAGTCGCTGGAAAGCGGTTCGTTCTTTTAGAAGAGAGCGAATATGAGCGATTATGCGAGGTTGCCGGTCTGGTTACGGAATCGGACGGCGACCTGCCGCTGCTTCCGTCACCAAACAAAAATGGGCAATTCCCGGCACTCGAATACGCCCGAATATCGCTAGCGCGCGACATTCAAAACCGCAAGGAACTCGGCTTGAGCCGACAACGCCTCGCGGAACTAGCTGGTATTCGCCTTGATCGATTGGTCCAAATCGAAAGTGGTAGGCATACGGCCGCAAGGGGGATGGTCGATAAAATCATGCGGGCGATCGAATCGGAGCGGCGCCGCATAAAACGCCAGCGCCGCCAGCCAAAGGGGCGTTGACGCGCCCTAGGGCTTGACCGCCTCGAAATCGCGCGGTTCGCGACCGAGATAGATGTGGTCGAAGAGCGCGAAGTCGCCGTCCTGTGGACTGAGCGCGAGGCCGGTGAGCGTAAATTCGCCAAAGTCGGCGAACAGATCGCGCGTCACGAGCACAAAGCTGCTCGGCAGATTCTGATCGATTCGCAGGGCCGCGCCATAGCTTTCCCCCTCGCCCGGACCCGCGTCGTAGCGAAACTTGCCGGGCTTGCCGGCCTGCGGTCCCCACTGACCGTCGTGATTGAGCTGCAAGCAAATCCGCTGGCCGCCTTGCTTCTTCCAGGCGAACTGCAAATAGCGATACTCGCCTGGGCCGGGCTTTTCGCGAATTCTGACGCCCAAGCTAGGCAGCGCCGGATTGAATCGCTGGTCGGGCGTCACTTTCACGCTGGCAGCGCCTGAGTATTTGTTGTCGGTCGCCAACGTGGCCGTTCCGCCGCCCTGCGTCAGGTTGGACGCAAACTCGGGCTGGTCGTCGAACACGGCCAGCGGCGGTTGGCCGGGCGCCGGGCTAGGGCAGCCCTTCAGATCGTCGGCCGTGCGGGCCAGGTAAATCTGATCGAACAGCGCCGCTTCGCCGTCGGAGGCGGTCAGCGCCAGCCCGTCGAGATGAAATGCCCCAAAGTCGGCAAACAGATCGCGCGTGACCACGGTCCACTCGGCCGGTAGCTTTTCGTCGATTCTTACGGCAGCCGCGTTAAAGGGATTTTGACTGGGGCCGGCTTCGTAACGAAACGAAGGACCGGCGGCGCCGCGCTGCGGACCGAATGCCCCGTTGGCCGCCATCTGCAAGAGAATGTTCGCGCCGCCACGCTTCTTCCAAGCGAAGCGCAAATAGCGGTATTCGCCTTCGCCAGGGTTCTCGGCAATGTTCACGCCCAGTCCCGGCAGTTTCGAGCGAAACTTTTGATCGGGCGTCACCGAGAGCGAGGCCGTGCCCGAATAGCGATCGGCCGATTCCAGGGCGATCTTGCCGCCGCCTTCGGTCAGTCGGGCAAGAAACGACGATTCGTCCTCAAATAGCCGATAGAGGGCCGGCGGCGGACCGCCCGGCACCACGTTGATCGCGACCGGAATCTCGTTCGAGGCAAGCACCGTCTGTGGATTCGTGCGATCTTGGGCCACCATGCGCACGTTGGCAAGCGCACCCGGCGGCGAACCAAAGGGGAAAGAAACCGCCAGTGCGAACTCGGTTTGATCGGGCGCGAGGGTCAACTCGGACGCGGGCAGCTCGGGTGGCAAGCCGGCCAGAGTCACGATCAACGGCGCCTTAAAATCGCCCAACCGCTGCACCGAGCCGGTCAGCTTGCCTGTCTCGCCCGAACCGGCTTTGGCTTCGACCTTGGCGTCACCCGACACGGCCAGCGTGATGGGCGAGGTGGGCGTCATGCGTCGCGCGGGTGTAACCGCCGTCGCCAACACCGCTTTGCCGTCGGCCGACAACAGCTCGGCCTGCACCGCGAGGTCATACGGAATCGGCGGCAGATCGCGCGGCACCAGCAACGTGGCGACGCCGGCAGTTTGATCGGCGGCGATCGTCGGCGTGCCATCGAGCCGCAACGCTCGATCGAGATCGTCGACCTGTTTGTCTTGATTGTTTTCTTTGATGGTCTTCTTGGGAATGATTTGCGTCATCAGCAGCGACAGCCGCACGGGACCAGCGATGCCGGCGACTCTGGCGACCTGCACCTCGAGCGGCAGCCGCGCGCCCAGCGGCAGCCGGCTGTCGGTGGATGCCGCTCCCCATGCCACCGATAAGGGCAACGGCGGCGTGCCCGAGAATGCCAACTCACGGGCAAGCCAGGGCTGATATTGGCCTACGGCGCCGCCCGCCAGTCGGGCGATGCGGCGGATGGAGGTATTCGGCTCCGTGCTTTCGCCGACGACCGTGGCAATCGCCGGCGCTAACTGCTGATCGCCCGCCTCAAGCGTGACCAGCGTGTCGGTGGCGCCGGCGGGAATCTCGTCGCCCGCGACGCGCACTCCGCCCGGCAGTCCGGCAAACGAGAGCTTGATCGGCCCGTTATAGCCGCGTCGCTCGGCGCGCACGCGCATCACCGCCACGCCCTGCCGTGGTAATGGCTCGCGATCGGCAAACAGCGTCAGTCCGAAATCGGGCGTGCCCTGCGGCGCGATCGACAGGCGATAAACAAAGTCGTCCCCTCCCCTGCCCTCCAAATCTTTAACCACCAGCAGCAGCGAATCGGCTCCGGCCGGCACGGTGAAGTCAAGCCCCGGGTCGCTGGTGGAGGGTTGGTCATCGCTCTTGGCCAACTCCGCGCCCTGCATGTTGCGGACGGAAAGCACGCCATCGAGCGGCGAACCCGCGCGCGCCGCCAGCACTTCGATCCGCAGCGCCTGGCCGGGCGTCGCCATCAATTGATAGCGGTCTTCTTCGCGCGCCGCACTGAGCCGGCCGCTAACGGCCATCGGCACGCCCAGTTTCTGCGGCGGGCCATCGGCGGCGACGGGTGTCTCGGTCAACTCGTCGTGCTCGCTATAGATCAATCGTGGCCGCCCACCCGAAATCAGCTCGGCCGCCGGCCACGGCGCCGCGAACTGGCCGGGCGCCGGCGCATCGACCGCCTCGGCCTTGAGGCCCGCCGGTAGATTGGACGAGACGAATTCCAGCGGCGACTTTGTCCCCCGTTGCACGCCCAGCGGATACACCATGTCGGCGTAGCGAAACGTACCGATCTTCAACCGGAAGCTGCCCGGCCCAGGACCGCGATAGAGCGCGTCGTGCAGCTCGACGGTATAACGGCCATCGGCGGGCAGTTCGGCCGTCAGCCGCGCATCGCCCGCCAGTGCCGAGGTGGGCTGTGCCCAAGCAACCTGCACTCCACGGCTATCGAGCAAATGAACGACCGGATTCAACTCGACGCCCAGTCGCCGACCTTCGACCTCGACCACGATCTGCTGCCCCTTCGCTCCCGTGAACGAGGTGCGCAGCACGTTGCTGCCTTGCAGCGCCCCACTGAGCGCGACGGGCAGAGTTGCGACCTCAGCGGCAAACGGCAGCTCTGGCAGAGCATCGACCCCCACGGCCAGCGGCGCCGAAATGCCGCCCGGTGTAGCCAAGCGTAGCTGATAGATGCCCGGCGGCGTGGCCGCGTCGAGCGTCACATCGATCTGCACCTGGTTGGCAGTCGCTCCCTCTTTGACCGCCTGCTGGGCGATCGGCACGCTCAGCAGCAATCGCGGCTCCGGCAGCAAATCGGCGCCGGTCAAGACCACGGTGGTAGTGGCACCGGTTCGGAGGCCACGCAACGAGATGTTGGAGATGGTCGGCGGAGCGGCGTCGGCACGGGAAACTAGTAAGAGCGGAATCGCGAGAAACGCGAACCGCCTTCTGCCAAACATTGCAAACATCGTCTTCTACCGTGATCTCAGTTCGTTTCACCGGAAACGTCCAGAATACCCTCCCGCTTTCGCGGCAACTAGGTCTAGCATCCTGACTAGCTGGGCAGGGTAGCCTCATCGCAAAGCTTCTCGCAGGCCATCTGCAGCAACAGCATCCGATGGCAGGGATGAACGTGTTCGTTCTCTTCGAGCGCCTGCCACGCGCCGAAGTC
>DASVHB010000680.1:0-2622 GCA_036379195.1 Pirellulales bacterium | reverse complement strand
TGGAAGTGGTGCAGTTCAGCCGCATGACGCGCAAAAAGCAAAGCTTCCCGTGTTATGGCATGCAGTGGGGCACGGCCATCTATTTGTATCCGATCGAGTGCAGCCTGATCGAATCGTACCACGTGCCGCCCAAACCCAATCAGGCCAACGAAGCCCGCATGTACGGCGGCCGCTGGGTGCAACAGGCCGCCGACGAGTGGAGCCTGATCTGGACGGAAGAAGCGATCCGAGACTTTTATCTCAATAACATCTTGATCCACGAGCTCGGGCACCTGCTCGACGACCGCAATTCGCGGCAAATCGACCGCGAGCGCTATGCCGAGTGGTTTGCCATCGAATACGGCTACCGGCCGACGCGCGGTCGCAAGCCGGTCGCGCGCCAGCCGTCGTAGAGCGTTCCATCCGCCGAGCGAACGATGGCACACTCGCCACAGCCGCGGCGGTGCTCTATAATCGGTGCGGTCTGGTAAAAGTCCGGAACTCACCCAGGGCAAAGGCATCTGCCATGAGGCGTTTGGCCGTTTTCACCGTAATCGCCGCGTCGTTGGCGTCGATCAACTGCTTCCCACTGTTTGCCGAGCCGACCGCTGATCAACAACGGCAGGTTGCCGAGCTGGAAAAATCGCTCAAGTCTTTGCCCGCACTCCTTCGCGGCAAAAAGGTCGACGAAGCCGCCGAGCTGGTCGAGCAAGCCAAACAGACCTTGTCGGCGCTCAAGTCGTCTGCCGCGAAAGACGATCTGGCGCCCGCAGTCGCTTCATTGCAAAAGAAACTCGCGGCGGCCGAGCGGATGCTTGAAAAGGCCGAAGCCACGAAGCCGGCGAAGCCGCGCAAACCGCCCCGCAAGCGCCCCGGCAAAAACGACAAAAAACCGGCCGACGAACCGGCCAAGCCCGACGCCGTCAGTTTCACCAAAGACATCGCGCCCATTCTCAGCGCCAAATGTGCCGGCTGCCACATTCGCCAGTCGAAGGGCGGGTTCAGCCTGGCCACATTCGCCGGTTTGAAAAAAGGCTCGGAGTCGGGCACGGTGTTCTCGCCCGGCAAAGGCGAAGGCAGCCGCCTGGTCGAAGTGCTCGCCAACGGCGACATGCCCCGCGGCGGCGGTCCCCTGCCGCCCGAGCAGATTGCCCTGATCAGTCGTTGGATCGACCAGGGGGCCAAGTTTGACGGCAAGAGCGAGACGGATCCTTTGACCCCCGGCCCCACGGCAGCGGGCACACCAGCCGCGGCGGTGCAGTTTAGCCGCGCAACCGGCAGCGAGTCGGTGCAGTTTGTCCGTGACCTTGCCCCGACCATCGTTTCGACCTGCATCGATTGCCACGGCGGCATGCAGCCGGCGGGCAGGCTCAACCTCACCACGTTTGCCGGCCTGCTGCGAGGCGGCGACAGCGGCCCGATCGTCGCTCCCGGCAAGCCCGAAGACAGCCTGCTCATCAAAAAGCTCAAAGGCACAGCCGGCCAGCGAATGCCGCTGCGCAAGCCGCCCTTGGAAGACGCTTTGATTCAGAAGTTTTTCACGTGGATCGCCGAAGGGGCGAAGTTCGACTGGGCCGACACCAATGAGACGCTCGACTGGGCCGTGCGCGTGACCGTCGCCTCGAAGATGTCGCACGATGAATTGGCGGCGATGCGGGCGGGTCTGGCCGAAAAGAACTGGCGGCTGGGCAATCCCGAAACCAAGCCCGAAACGATCGTCGATGAGCACTTTATTCTGGTGGGCAATCTTTCTCCGACACGGATGAATGAACTGGCCGAGCTGGCCCGCGAGGCGCAGGCCAAGGTAGCCAAGGCGCTGCAAGTGCCGGCCGACGAGCCGTTCATGAAAGGCAAGCTGACGTTGTTCGCGTTCCGGCGGCATTTTGATTACACCGAGTTCGGCACGATGGTCGAGCGGCGCGAGCTGCCGACCGATTGGCGCGGTCACTGGCGATACACCGTGGTCGATTGCTACGGTTGCGTCATGGCGCCCGATGACGACAAAGGCATCGCGGCCACGCTGGCCGAAGATTTCGCCGGCGCCTACATCGAAAGCCAGGGCAAAACGCCGCGCTGGTTCGCCGAAGGGGCGGCGCGGGCCATCGCCGCGCGGCTGTCTCCCAAAGATGCCTTGGTGAAGCAGTGGGACGAACAAGTGAAAGAAGCGGTGGCCGCGGGCCGAACCGCCGATGAGTTTCTGAAGGCGGGTGACGTGGTCTCTGGCGACGGCGCCGCTCTGAGCTATGGGTTTCTCAAACCGCTCGCCGGTCGGACTCCCAAGCTGTTGGCCTTGCTGCGCGACGTACACCGCGGCGCCGACTTCAACAGCGCCTTTGAAAAACACATGGGTAGCGACCCCGCCGCGTTGGCCGCCGCCTGGGTCGAACGCGAAGCCTATCGCCGTAATTGAGTGGCTGTGTGACTGGTGGCTGGGGGCTGGGGCAGAGCCTGGGCTGCGCAAAATTCGCGGTCGCGCGAGAGTGGGTCTGGTTTCATTTTTGTTCCGGAGGTGTCGCGCATGCCCGTCCGCTTTCCAGCACCGAAGGTGCGTCATTCCATAGCCCAGGGCGCAGCCCTCGTTGTTCTACACAAGTCGCAGCGCATTTCTATGGGGTCGCAGGGCGGGGGACGTTCCGGACCTGA
>DASVHB010000679.1:0-8255 GCA_036379195.1 Pirellulales bacterium | reverse complement strand
CCACCGGTACTCCGTCGTCGCTTGTAACCGCGCTGGCCTGGAAGGAGCCCGTGGAGCGTCGTCATGCCCTCGGAATATCCGCTCGAACTCATCGGCCGATGCGATGCCTCTAATTCCGCCAACAAACCACTTAACAGTTGCCCCCGGTTAGGATGATCCGTTAGGCCATGTTAGCGGGTCCGCTTGCGCTGGAACAGCACATCGGCGCTTGGGGGAGTCGCCACGATGATGGGACTCACTGCGCTCGGCCCCATACGCATCAAGTTAGCGTGATTCCACCGCAAAACATCTGTAGGGAACGCCCTCTGTGGCGTTCCGTGAACTGCGATTCGACATCGCGCCGCCCCTCGCGGAACGCCACGGAGGGCGTTCCCTACAAATCAAACCGGCGGGTCGTCTGCTTAACTGATGTCTATGGGGCCGAGCGCAGCGAGTCCCACCCTACGTTTCTCGGCCCGCCTTATGATCCAATCGACCGTCCCATCAAGCCAGCGGCAGCGAACTGCGCAACTGCGCCGCCGGTACTCCACCTGGCCTTGCCGGGCGTGTACAATGCAGCGGGTTTGTTTCGTGTCTCTTCCAGAAAGGACGTGTGTGGCGATTTCGACTATCGACCGGCCCTCGGCGGCCTCGTCGGGACGCTCGCTCGAGCTGGCCAAGGCGGCCGCCCAAACCGCCGCCGATCATCGCGGACGCGATATTGTCATTCTCGACCTGCGCGAGCTGACCTGCGAGTTCGACTTCTTTGTGTTGGCCACCGGCACCAGCCGGCGGCAACTTCACGCCATGAGCGAAGAAATCGATCACAAGCTTGAAGACGATCTGGGCGACCACCGCCTGGGAATCGAAGGGTTTCAAGATAGCCGCTGGATCCTGCTCGACTATGGCAATGTAGTGGTCCACCTGCTCGATGCCGACGCGCGTGCCTATTACGCCCTGGAAGACCTCTGGTGCGACGCCAAGCGGGTTCCGATTGATCTATGAATCTTTTGTCGGCCATCCGGGGGCGGTTTCAGTCGGCGCTGGAGCCGCTGGCGGAACAGCTTGGCCTGACCGAGGGCGAAGTCGCCGAGTTGGTCGACATGGTCCGCCCCAGCCAAGACGCCAAATTCGGCGACTATCAGGCCAACGGCGCCATGCCGCTGGGCAAGCGGCTGGGCAAGCCGCCGCGCGAAGTCGCTCAAGAGATCGTCGAGCAGCTCGAATGGGCCGACCTCGGCCCACCGCCCGAAATTGCCGGGCCGGGCTTTATCAATCTGCGGCTGTCTGAGACTTGGCTCGCCCACCAACTGGCGCACGCAGCTCAGGACGAGCGGCTGGGCGTGCCGCCGGCCGACCCGCGGCGCACCTACGTCGTCGATTATTCAGCCCCCAACGTCGCCAAGCCGATGCACGTGGGGCACATCCGTTCGACGGTCATCGGCGACAGTCTTTATCGCACGCTGAAGTTTCTGGGCCACCGGGTGATTGGCGACAATCATCTGGGCGACTGGGGCACGCAATTTGGCATGATCATCTACGGCTTTCGCCATTTTCGCGACGAGGCCGCGTATCGAAAATCGCCGGTCGACGAGCTGGCCCGGCTCTACCGGTTAGTGCGTCAACTGCTCGACTATCACGAAGGCCGGTCCAAGCTGACCGAACTGTTGGCCCAGGTGGTGCGCGATCAAGAGGCGCTTGTCCGGCATGCCGCCGAGGCGGTGGCCGGCGATCCGAAGGGCGAAAAAAAGGCGAACAAGGCGCTCAAGCGGCTGGAAGACGCGCTGCAAAAATCGCGAGCCGAGGCCGACGCGTTGCGCAAGCGGCAAGCCGCCATCGAGCACGACGCCGAGCTTTCGGCGCTAGTGGCCGCGCATCCCGACATCGCCCAGGCCGTGCTGGCCGAAACCGCCAAGCTGCACGGCGACGACGAAGAAAATCTGCAGTTGTGGCGAGAGTTTATGCCTCCCTGTCTGGCGGCCATCGAGACCATGTACCGGCGGCTGGGCGTGAAATTCGACCAGACCCTGGGTGAAAGTTTTTACCACGATCGGCTGGCCGCGGTGGTCGACGACCTGCTGGGCCGCGGAATCGCCCGCGAAAGCGAAGGCGCGATCTGCGTGTTTGTCGAAGACAGCCCGGCGCCAATGATTGTGCGCAAGCGCGACGGGGCCTATTTGTATGCGACCACCGATCTGGCCACCATCCAGTATCGCATGCAGACCTGGTCGCCCGACGCCATTCTGTACGTGGTCGATCATCGGCAGAGCGATCATTTTCGGTTGTTGTTTGCCGTGGCGCGGCAGTGGGGTTGCCGCGACGTCGAGTTTCAGCACATCAGCTTCGGCACGGTGCTGGGCGACGATGGCCGGCCCTTCAAGACGCGGTCGGGCGACACGGTGGGGCTTTCCGGCTTGCTCGACGAAGCCGTGGCCCGGGCTTACCAGGTGGTTTGTTCGCTCGACGACGAAAAACCGCAAGGCGCCGAGTTGGCAGAAGACGAGCGGCGGCGAATCGCCGAGGTGGTCGGACTTTCCGCGATCAAATACGCCGATCTCTCGCAAAACCGCACCAGCGACTATGTGTTCAGCTTCGACAAGATGGTGGCGCTGAAAGGCAACACGGCCACCTACATGCAATACGCCTATACGCGCGTCCGCGGCATCTTTCGCAAGGGCGAGGTGGACGTGGAAGCGCTGCGGTGCCGGCGACCGGCGATCTTGCTGGGTCAGCCCGCGGAACGGGCATTGGGGCTAGAGCTTTTACGGTTTGCCGAGGCGCTGCAGTTTACGGTGACCGATTACCGCCCGAACCAGTTGACCACGTATCTCTTCGATCTGGCGAACCGGTTTTCCACATTTTTTGAGGAATGCCCGGTGCTCAAGGCCGAGACCGCCGAGCTGCGCGACAGCCGGCTGCTGCTATGCGACCTGACGGCCCGCACGATCAAACAGGGGCTGGAACTGCTGGGCATTGAGGTGGTGGAGAGGATGTGAGAAAGGTTCAGGGTTCAGCATAGGTAGGATGACCTTCCTAGGTCGTCCAACGCATGGACGACCTTGGAAGGTCGTCCTACATGTTCATGGGGCGCTCACTCAAAAAGGCAAGCTCCCCATGTCAGAATTCTTTACCGACGAGATGCGGCGCAATCCGTATCCGTTGTACGACCAGCTCCGCAGCGCCGGCGTGCTGCACGTGCCGCCGCCGTTCAACGCCTGGCTGGTGCTGGATTACGCGGGCGTCAAGCAGGTTTTGGCCGATCACGAGACGTTTCGGTCCAGCGTGCCGGCGCCCCCGAATTGGTTTATCTTTAGCGACCCGCCACGCCATACCAAGCTGCGCACGCTGATCTCGAAGGCGTTCACTCCCCGCTCGGTGATGAATCTCGAGTCGCGCATCCGCGGCATCTCTCGCGAGCTGCTCGATCCGGCCATCGAACGGCGATCGATGGACCTGGCCACCGATTACGCGGTGCCGCTGCCGATGAAAGTCATTGCCGAAATGATCGGCATTCCGCCCGCCGATTGGCCGCGCTTTAAGCGTTGGAGCGACAGTATCCTGAAGCTCAGCTACGCGCGATCCGGCGGAGACGAAGCCGCCCAGGCCAGCAGAGAATTTGGCGCCGTGACGGCCGAGATGAGCGGCTATCTGGCCGAAATGATCGAGCAGCGGCGATCGATCCCCACCGACGATCTGCTCACGCGGCTGATCGAAGCCGAGGTCGATGGCCAGCGGCTCAGCCACGAAGAGATTTTGGGATTCTTTCAACTGCTCGTGGTTGGCGGTCAAGAGACGACCACCAACCTCATCAACAACGCCGTATTGTGCCTGCTCGAAAACCCCGCGCAGCGCGAGCTTCTCACCGCCCAACCGCAATTGCTGCCATCGGCCATCGAAGAGGTGTTGCGCTATCGTTCGCCGCTGCAATGGGTGATGCGCTCGCCCAGCCGCGACATCGAGCTGCACGGGCAAGCCATTCCCGCGGGCTGTTTGGTGTTGGCGGTGGTGGGTTCCGCCAACCGCGATCCCCGGCAGTTTCCCGAGGCCGGCAGCTTCGACATCGAGCGCGATCCCAATCCGCATCTGGCCTTTGGGCTTGGCAATCATTTCTGCCTGGGCGCGCCGTTGGCGCGGCTCGAAGCTCGCATCGCCCTGACCGAACTCTTCGAGCGGCTGAAGAACTTCGAGTTAGCAACCAGCGAACCATGGCCGCCGCGCAGGGCGCTGCATGTACACGGTCCCGAGACGCTGCCGATACGCTTTTAGCGGTAACTCGCGATCAGCGGCGGGCCGATCTCAGGGGTTTCTGGCTTGCTGGGCGGTTGACTCGACCGGCTGATCGCTCGACTCAGCGGGGGCCAGCGCCGGCAGATAAACCGTCACCTGCAAATTGATCAGCTTGCTGGCCAGTTCGCTCGAATCGAGCAAGATGCGGGCTTCGACCACGCGCAGGTCAGTGGCGGCGGTGGGCGTGAGGCCGACGACGGTGTTCTTCGCCACCAGAGCGCCGACGAAGGTCACATGCCCGTCGAGCGACTTGCCCAGGGCGTCGCCTTTCACCGTGGCCGATTCGCCCGGTTTGATGCGCAGGGCGTCGTCTTCGTAGATTTCGGCGACGGCCACCATGCGGCTGGTGTCGGCCATCTGCAGAATCGGTTGTTGAGCGAGGGTTTCGCCTTCGCTCATCCACAGCTTGAGAATCACGCCGTCGCTGGGAGCGCGGATGGTGGTCAGCTCCAGCCGCCGCTGCGCCAGATCGACTTGCTTGCGCAACGAATCGACCTGCACCGTCGACGGGATGCGCGCGCGGCTGGCTTCGGCGGTTTTCAGTTTGGCTTTCGCCTGGCGATGGGCCAGGTCGATCGATTGCCGCAGCTTTTCGTATTCGGCTTCGGCCGCGGCAAGCTCGTTGCGGGCTTTATCGGTCGCCACGCGCTGATGCGCCAGTTGCTGGTCGGAGACAATCTCGTCGCCGGGCGTCGGCCCGTCCGACTGGCGCACGTCTTCCAGCCGCGCCAGGTCTTTTTGCGAAGCCTGGTAGGCGGTCTTTAGCCCGGCGATTTTATCTTGCTGCGCTTTGGCGTCGAGTTGGGCCAGCGAGGCTTCTTCTTCGGCCAGGCGGGCCTCGGCCTCGGTGGCGTCGGCATAGGCCTCTTCGGCGGTTTGGCGCTGTTGCGCTTCGGCCAGTTGGGTCTGAGCGACTTCCAATTCGGCCTCGCGCAGGGTGCGGCTCTCGAGCACCGCCAGCTCGTCGCCCGCCGACACGCGATCGCCCAGTTTCACTTTGAGCGTCTTCACACGGTCGCCGGGCGTGCCACTGATCTCGATCACCCCGTTCTCCGGCTCCAGGCGGGCCAGGGCCGTAATATGCTCGTCGCCAGTCTGGCGGTCGATCGCCCGCGACTGGGCGGGCGGTTGCCGCGAATGCGGCTGACTGGAATGAGCCGCCGATACCATCGCACGATCGCTGTCTTCGCGGGCGAAATAACGCAGGGCGACCAGCGTGACGCACGCGCTAATCAGCGCAACCGCTATCACCATCACCCACATTCGCATGTTCGAACGCCTTTCGAGACATACCAGCCCGCCGCCGCTTAGAATAGTCTAGCACAGCCCCCCTTGCCGGCAACGCGCATGAGACTTAGCTCCATCCCGCAACTGTATCGCAACGTCAACCGTTGGGGCGAAATCCTCTCGGTGCTGAGCAAATATGGGCTGGCCAATTGGGTCAGTCGGCTCGATCTGGAGTTTGCTAAAAAGTTTTTCAAAGATCCCGATGGCGCCATCCTGGCGACGCACCGGCCCGAAGCCCGCATTCGCCTGGCCCTGACGGAACTCGGCCCCACGTTCATCAAGCTCGGTCAGATCCTCAGCACGCGGGCAGACCTGGCCGGCGTCGAGCTGGCCACGGAATTGCAGTCGCTGCAAACGGCGGTGAGGGCCGACCCGCCGGAGGTCGTGCGGGCCACCATCGAGTCGGAACTGGGCCGCGCGGTCGAGCAAGTCTTCGATTGTTTCGACGAGACACCGCTGGCCTCGGCCTCGATCGGGCAGGTACACCGCGCCCGGCTGCGCACCGGCGAATGGGTGGCCGTCAAGGTGCGGCACGCCGGCATCGAAGACAAGGTGCGCGTCGATCTCGACATTCTGGCTGGGCTGGCGCAGATGGCCGAGATGATTCCTGAATTCGTCAACTATCGGCCGCGGGCCACGGTAGCCGAGTTTCAGCGCATTCTGCGCCGCGAGCTCGACTTTGGCCGCGAAGCCCGGCATATGCAGCAGTTTGCTCATGACTTCGCCGGCGATGTCACGGTGCGCATTCCGCGCGCGTTGCTCGAGCTTTGCACCAGTCGCGTGCTCGTGATGGAGCATCTCGAAGGCATTCGCCTGGTCGACCGGCAGCGGCTCGTCGAGGCCGGCTACAATCTGGAAGAAGTTGCGCGCCGCGGCGCCGAGTTGTATCTGAAGATGATCTTCACGCACGGCTATTACCACGCCGACCCGCATCCCGGCAACGTGGTGGTGATGCCCGGCAACGTGGTCGGCCTGCTCGATTTTGGCATGGTGGGCCGCATCGACGAGCCGCTGCGCGAAAACATCGAAGAGATGCTCTCGGCCTTGATCGATCAAGATTCGGTGCATCTCACCTCGCTCATCACCCGTATTGGCATGACGCCGCCGCAACTTGACCAGGCGGCCTTGAGCGTCGACGTGGCCGATTTCGTGGGGCACTATGCCAACCGCCGGCTCGACGATTTTGATCTGGGGGGCGCGCTGAACGAAATGCTCGAAATCATCCGCCGCCACCAGATCATGCTGCCCGAGCGAGTGGCGATGCTGGTGAAGGTGCTGATCATGCTCGAAGGCACCAGCCGGCTGTTGGCGCCGCGGTTCAGCTTGATCGAGGTGATGCGTCCTTATCAGCAACGGATGATTTGGCGGCGCCTCTCGCCGGCGCGGCACGCCCGCAAGCTGCGCCGCTTATATTCCGAGGTCGAGCACCTGGCCGAGGTTTTGCCGCGGGGACTGATCGACATCTTGCAACAAGTGCAGAGCGGGCGGTTCGACGTACATCTCGACCATCGCGGCCTGGAGCCTTCGGTCAATCGGCTGGTGTTGGGCCTGCTCACCAGCGCGCTGTTCCTCGGTTCGTCGTGGCTCTTGGCCCACCAGGTGGGGCCGCTCATTCCCTGGCCGCCGATGCTCAACAACCTTTCCGTGTTGGGTGTGACCGGGGCCACGCTGAGCATTCTGCTCGGCTTGCGCCTATTGCGGGCAATCACCAAGTCAGGGCACTTGGACCGGAGAAAGTGAGACAGGTGCGGAATGCGGAGTGTAGCCGGTGGCTGGGGCCGAGCCTGGGCGATGCCCCCGCGTAGGATGAACACTCGTGGAAATCGAAAATCCAAAATCGACGCGGCTACCGCATGGCTTCGTCATTCGATTCCCGCGGCGCTCGGCCCTCGGCCGGCTTGCGATGCGCGGCGCTGCCCGAACAAACTCGTTGCCGCCGCTCTTCGAGCCAGGCCAGCCAGCGATCGTTCTGCTTATCGTCGAGCACCGCTGAAACCTGACCGTCCATCTGGGCAAATTCTTCGCGGATGGCCGGGCGGATCACTTCGTCGCGAATTTCGTTCAGCTTGCCCAAATGCCGGCGGATGATGCGCTCGACCTCGGCGTATTGATCGTCGCTCAGGTCCAGCTCGCTGCGCAGCGTGGGCAACATCTTTTCGCAGACGGCGTTCCAGTGACGGCTCGAGGCTTCTTCCACTCGGCGGTTGATGACGATCATTGTCGAGCCGCCGCCGATCACGGCGCCCGAGAGGAACACGGTGGCCACCATGGCCAACGTCAGCCAACGGCGCGGCGGCAAGCGTCCAGCTTTCGTAGACTGCGACCAGATTGCTTCGGTAGTACTCATTCCAACAAATTGCTAAAGGGCCTGCAAAACGCGACTAACGGATCTTGCACCGATTCCCACGCCGGCAACGCCACCGCCGCCACCACCGCCGCCGCCACGAACGACGCCCCCGCGAAGATGACCCACGGCGACTCTTGCCACGCCGCGCGCCGCCCGCCATCCAGCGGCGCGCCGTAGATGGTCGGACCATGCGCCAGCCGTTCGACCGAGGCGCGCACCCGCTCGGCCACGTCGATGCGCGGCGCCTGCTCGCCACGAGCCGCCGCCGCCCACCGCGCAAAATGATCGAGACTGTAAGTTTCAGGTTTTTTTGGTTCGCTCATGACGGGGTTACCCCTATCACTGTTCTGCTGCT
>DASVHB010000678.1:0-2601 GCA_036379195.1 Pirellulales bacterium | reverse complement strand
CGGCGAGGCGATGCCTCTTGGCCGGCGGCCAGCGAGGCCGTGGCCAATACGCCAAATAGCAAAAGAAGTTGGGTGTTTGCTCGGAAGCCGTTTCGCAAAAGCATGCGGATTGTCCCTAGGGTCTCCATCGTGGCGGCGAATGGTAGCAAAGAGGCCCGAATTTCCCTAGGCCGAATTGACGTGGCTGGTTGACACTTTGACGTAAGCTATTTAGAGTAAATAGCTTGGAGTGATTTTAGGCTTTCTTGGCCAATCGAGCGCGAGGGACATCGAGTGTCCGACAAGCCCTGGGGCGGAGTTTTCAACGAGGCGACCGATCGCCGTGTCGAAAAGTTCACCGAAAGTGTGAGCTTCGATCGCCGCCTTTATGCGCACGACATCCGAGGTTCGATGGCCCATGCTCAAATGCTCGCTAAAGTCGGGCTGATCACCGATGACGAGTGCCGCCAAATTGTGCAAGCGCTCGGCGACATCCGCCAGCAAATCGAGCAAGGCCGTTTTTCCTTCTCTGCCGAGCTGGAAGACGTGCACATGCACATCGAGCGGGCGCTGGTCGACCGGCTGGGCGACGTGGGGCGCAAGCTGCACACCGCGCGGAGCCGCAACGACCAGGTCTCGACCGATCTGCGATTGTGGGTGCGCGATGCGATCGACCAGATCGACATGGCCCTGGCCGCCGTGCAACGGGCCTTCGTCGCCCGGTCGGCAGGCGACCGAGACGTGATCGTGGCCGGCTATACTCATCTGCGCCGGGCGCAGCCGGTGCTGGCGCCGCACTACTGGCTGGCCTATTGCGAAAAGTTCCAGCGAGACCGCGGGCGGCTGGCCGATTGCCGCCGACGCGCCAACCTGCTCAGCCTGGGCACAGCCGCCCTTGCCGGCACCACGCTGCCCATCGATCGCCAAGACGTGGCCGACCGGTTGCAATTCGACGGCCTCGTGCAGAACAGCCTCGATGCCTCGAGCGACCGCGACTTTGTGATCGAGTTTGCCTTTGTGTTGTCGCTGGTGGCCGAGCACCTGAGCACCTGGGCCGAAGAGTGGATTTTGTGGTCGACGACCGAATTCGATTTTTTGCGGCTGCCGCAGGCTTTCTGCACCGGGTCGTCGATCATGCCGCAGAAAATCAACCCCGACGTGCTGGAGCTGATCCGCGGCAAGGCGGCCCGCGTGATCGGCAATCTGACGCGGCTGCTGGTGCTGGTGAAAGGTTTGCCGCTGGCTTACAACCGCGACTTGCAAGAAGATAAAGAACCGCTGTTCGATTCGTTCGACACGGTGCTGGCATGTCTCGAACTGGCCGCGCCGCTGATCGAGCAAGCGCAACTAAACCGTGCGGCCATCGCGGCGCGATTGGAAGAAGGTTTTCTCGATGCGACCACGCTGATGGAATATCTGATCCGCCGCGGCCGCCCGCAACGGACCGCGCACGATCTGGTGGGCAAGTTGGTGCGCGTGGCGACCGACCGGGGGCTGCCGCTAGCGCAGCTTCCGCTCGACGAATTGCGGCAGTGCGATCCCGACCTGGACGAGTCGGTATACCAGGTGCTGGGCACGCAAAACGCCGTGGCGGCTTTTGTCAGCGCCGGCTCGGCCGCGCCGACGGAGGTGGAAAAACAATTGGAGAATTGGCGGCGAAGATTGGGCATGGTGACCAGTGACCAGGTCCAGCCGGCCGAGGTGGCGCAAGATCAGTTAGGGCTGTAAAGGATCACGCGAAGCCTTTTTTCGAGCATTTCTACGAATGACTATGGCGCATACGTTTCCTTCGATGGCGGCCCTGTCGCTGCTTGCCCTCGCGTTGTTGCCCGCGGCGCATTTGTCGGCCCAAGAGGCCGACGATGAACAGCCGTTCGGCGCCGAGGAGGCGGTCGAAGAAGCGAAGAAACCCGTCGCCTTGCCGAGCCACGATCCGGTGGTCTTGGCGCTGATGGCCCGCAAGCCGACGACGCCTGAAGAGCTGGCGCGGACCATCGACACGCTGATCGAGCTGCGGGCGATGTACGAAGCCGGTTTGCTCACCAAGCAACTGCTCGACGCCAAGCTCGACGACGCGGGTTGGGCCGCGCTGGTCGATCGAGTCGGCTCGCCGGTGTTTCTGCGGATGGCGCTGATCGGCGAGCTACAGCCCGAGGGACGGCAAGTTTCCGACGCGGCGCTGTCGGCGGTCGAACGGCGCGCGCGTGATCCGCAGCGGCTGGCCCGGCTGATCGATCAGCTTGGCGATGCTTCGCCGGCGGTTCGGCGCGGCGCGATGATTCGCTTGACGGCGGGGCGCGAGGTGGGCATTCAAGCCATCGTCGCGGCCATGCTCGATCCGGCCCGCGCCGCGCAGCGGCCCGCGCTGCGGCTGGCGCTGACGCGGTTTGGCCCGGATGCGGTGGCGCCGCTCGAAGCGCTGGCGCGGTGCGGCGTGCCCGCCCTCGAATTGCAAGCGATTCTCACGATCGGCGAGTTGGGGCGTTCGGAGCTGGCGCTGGAGCTGCTGGCGCCTGCACTGACCGGCGACGCCGCGGCTGAGATGCGGCAGGCGGCTCAAGAAGGGCTTCGTCAACTCTTGCGGCGCGTGCCCGACCGCGACGAGGCGGCGAAAACGTTGAC
>DASVHB010000677.1:0-2831 GCA_036379195.1 Pirellulales bacterium | reverse complement strand
AAAGCCGCACTCCAGGCCATAAAGCAGGGAGTTTTCGTCGATCGTGCGTTTTGGCCCGCCGCCGGTTGTGCCGCCGACAAACTCCGTGTCTTCACCGATGTTGGTCTTCGCGGCCTGGGCGGCCCGCTCGGCCTGCGCCTTCTTGGCTGCTTCCAGGCTGGCCTGGGCCTGGGCCTGCATCTGGTCAAGCTCGGCCTGAGAAAGACGATGCCACTCAAGCGTCATCGGTATTGTCACACTCACGTTGCTGGCGCTGCGCACCAGAGTGGCCTTATATTCCATTTTTTCGGCATAGCCTTTGGCGCGGTTGAAGGTCAACGTGCCCTCGCCCGTCATCTTGGCCGTCGGCGGAGAGCCCGCTGGGTCGAGCGTCTGGAACGTATAACGCTTGGTGATCGTCGCCACGTCGGCGTTCATGCTCGTCAGGTCGTAGCTGGCGCTTTCGAGGGCGGGCGTCACCACGACCTTCGCCTGGCTCTGGCCGAAGGGGTTGCGGCCGCGGCGGCGGAAGCGCATCCCGAAGGGACTGTTCGACTGCTCGCCGATGATCTGCGTCAGCACGGTGGCCCGTTGCGTTTGCCAGTTGCGTTTGTCGTCAGACCCAAACGGCTCAAGGACCAAAGAGCCAACCGGCCCCAACAAAAACGGAAGCTGCACGTTTCCGCTGGCCTCAAGCAACTCGCCGCGCTCGCTCAAGAGCAGCTTGCCGCGATCCGACTCCGTGCTGGGCATGCCGGGCATCTGCATGCGCCCGACGGTGCGCGGCGCACCGGTCGTCGTCACATGGCCCGAAAAATCGAGCACCAGCCGATTGACGGTGCCGTAGCCGCCGGGACCGATCGTGACCTTGATCAGCGCCACGGCCGGCGTCACTCGTTTGGCCAGCGTTGGCCCATCGAGTTTCTGCGCGGTCGCCGCGCTGGCCGGCGAGATTCCCTTGCCGCGCAACAGCGCCAGCACGTCGTTGGCCGGCACCACGAAGCCGACGCCATCCACGTCTTCGCGGGCCAGCTTGGCACTGGCCACTCCCACCACTTGCCCCATTTCGTTGACCAGCGGCCCGCCGCTATTGCCGGGGTTGATGCTGGCATCGACCTGAAACAACTTCTGGCCTGAAGTATTCACGACACCCGCGATGGTGCCGCGCGTGATCTTTACGCTTTCGCCCAGCACGTTCGAGAGCGGATAGCCCACGGCCCGCACTTCTTCGGCCAACTGCACCGTGTCGGAGTTTGCCAGCGGCACGGTCGGCAGGTTCGCGGCGGCGACGTGAATCACCGCCAGGTCGTGCTCTTTGTCAAAGGCCACCACCTGGGCCGGATAGGTCTGCGCGCCGAGCACCGCTTCGAGCTTGGTGGAACCTTCGACGACGTGCGCGCAGGTGACGATGTAACCGTCCGGCGTGACGACAAAGCCGCTGCCGCTGCCTTGCCCGCTCTGCTGAGCGGCAAATCCCCCCGACGCCGCCGCTTGACTCAGCGTGAGCGTACACATGCCGCTGGTCTGATCGGAGCGTCCCGCGATATCGGCCTTCACTTGAAACCGATACGCATACTGTTCACCCGCGTTAAAGCGATAGGTCAAAAGCGGCGTCGGCGCCGCCGCCGCCGGCACGGGCGAGCGGGGAAGCATGGAGGGCGGCGGAACCGAGGACACCGGCTGTCCAGGCGGCGGCACCGCCGAGGCAACCTGATTGGCCGCGGGCGCGGAGACGGCGGGCGCGGAGACGGCGGGCGCAGCCGGTTGCGCCGCGGGCATCTGGGTGGCGGGCGGCGATGCGGCGGCGATTTCGGCGGCGTCACCGCCGTTGTTGGCCGGCTTGGCGATATGAAGCACCACCATCAACATAACGATGGCGACCACGGCGATGGCCGCGCCGCCGGCGATACCGATCCACAGCAGCGACGAGCTCGATTCAGCTTTCGCGGGGCGCAGCGTGGCGGGCGGTCTGACCGTTCGCCCGGCCGACGCGGCACGCGGCGGGCCAAGCGCGGGTTGCGGCGATCGGCCCGGCAGCGGAGCGGAAAGCGGATCGTTTGCCGGCGGCGCCGGCGCTCGCACGTGAATTGCGAATTGGTGTTGGCACTTGGGGCAGCGGAGCACCGTACCTTCACCGTGGGTCGCATTGACGCCTAAGGTGGTCTGACACGCGGGGCACTTCACACGAGTTTGCATCGTGGCCTCCATTTTAGATTGGGCTACTGGTGTTCCGCCCAGCCTAAGGGTTTGAGCCTCGAATGGCAAGCGACGGAGTGTCCTCCGGGCCCCGTGGCGCTCCGCCGCACACCGATGGATCATCACTCAGAGGCTATCCGAAAACTCGTCGTGGGGCGGGCCGCCGGCCCGCTGGACGCGAAATACGGCGCGGCGAGCCGCCCGACGATAGGCTGCCACGGCGAAATTCGAGCGGCCGTTGGCTCAACTCGCGGCGTAGAGTCTTCGCGAGTTTCATACCGGAAAGCGTCAACTGTTTGACGTGAGTTTTGTTCCGCTCCGCCACCACCGGCTTCACGCCGGTGGAGCGATGATTGACCGCTAGAAACGGTGCCTTACGATGTTCCCTTTCCACTTTTTCGCACCAGCGTCCGCTGCCGCAGGCGGCGGACGCTGGTGCGAAAAAGAGGAGGCGCAGGAGGTTGCCGCGATAAAGCGTTCTGGCGGTCAATCATCGCTCGACCGGGATGAACCCGGATCGGGGCGGAACAAGACGCCCCACGGAACCCGAGAACTTAGCTTGGACAAAGCACTAGATCTGCACGTCGCCCAGCTTTTGGTTCGGCTGGACAACGTCGCTCGCCAAGCCGATTTTTTCCAAAAGCCAAATGGTGATG
>DASVHB010000676.1:0-3600 GCA_036379195.1 Pirellulales bacterium | reverse complement strand
TGGTGACGGGCTAGGAAGCCCATCCTCCACCACGCCGCGCCCCATCATCACGCCAGGCTATTTAGGCACAAAGGCCGGCATTTTAACATCCCGGCCACTGCCTCAACCGCGTCCGGGCATATCTCACTTCCAGAACTCCGGGCGGGCG
This sequence comes from Pirellulales bacterium, assembly GCA_036379195.1. Lineage (GTDB taxonomy): Bacteria > Planctomycetota > Planctomycetia > Pirellulales > JAICIG01 > JAICLL01. Next base: position 3,452 of record DASVHB010000676.1, on the reverse strand, counting down.
GGTTCTGAAACTGAGCGCAGGGAGCCGATCCAGGCCAGCGCGTCCGCGGCGAATTGCTTGACCGCCGCCTCTTGCGAGCTGGCACGCCCGCGCTGTTTGGCGAGCAATTCGCGGCAACGCTCCACCAGCGCTTCGGCTTCCGCCAGGCACACATGCCCATCCGATCGCATCGTCGCGACTAACGCCTCCAAGCTCTCCAACAAGGCCGAGAGTCGCTTCCATCGGGTGGAGAACCAGCGTCCGGAAGTGAGTGCCGCGAGCGCCGATGCGACACGTTCCACGGTTTGTTCAAAATCGAGCGGCGGCGTCGGCGTGGCGGGCGTTTTGCGCGCCGGACGGCGTTTTTTACCGCGTACCGGCGCTTCAAACGGCATACATGCCCTTAACGCCATCGGCGGCGCCGCGTCGGCCGAGCAGCACATGACGACAGTATCATCTTCTTCCAGCATCCAGCCTTCGGGCAGTTCCACCGGCTGCACAATTTGGCGAGGTTGGCCGTTCGCATTGACCACCGCCGACCGATCGACCGCCACGTAAGCCGTGAAGCGTGATAAAACGTGCGCCTCCAACGAAACCGTCACAATTCGTTGCGCGAGTTGTTGATCGCCGGCCCGCTGCTGACTGGCGTAGGCGTCTTCCAGTTCGCGCACACGCGTGCGGCCCCAAACGCTGGTGAGCAGGTCGCCGGCGCTCGCCCGCCCCACGACCTCCTGTTGCCACGGCTCACCTTGCGCGTCTTTTCCGGTGACACGCAGCCGCAACTCGCCGGCAGCCTGATTGTGCCGGCCCAAGATCGTCACAGGTCGATCGACAAATACGTCGGGCAGCCGCGCCGGGGCCAGACTATCCGGCTGCCATTGCCAGCCGATCGGTTCCAAACGCAAATCGCACAACGCCGGCGAACTGGTCAGCCGGTGCAGATGCTCCATCACGTCGTCCAGCCGATCTTCCGACTCGACCAATTCGCAGGCGCCGCGGCCCATATCAGCCAGCCGGCGCAGAAAGCCAGCGTTGACCGCCTGATCGATGCCAACGGCGAAAATACGCGGCGGCCGTCCGCTCGCCGCCGCCGACAGCGTCTTGAGCAACGCGTCCTCGCCAGCCACCTGGCCGTCGGTGACGAGCACAATCACCGCCTCGCGATTCACGCCACTGGAACCAACCAGCGCCACCGCCTCGCGCAGCGGCTCGGCCAGTTCCGTACCACCGCGAGCATCAACCTTGGCCAGCCACTCGATGGTCCGAAAGCGTGCCCGATTCGCGGCGGGGGTCAATTGGCGCGGCGTCTGCGGCGCATACTCAATTTGCTCGTCAAAAGCCAGCACAGCGAAGCGATCGTGCTCCAAAAGCGTGTCGAGCAGCCGGCCGATGGCACGCCGCGCCGCCACCATCTTCCAACCAGCCATGCTGCCGGAACGATCGAGAACAAAGACCACGTCGCGCGGTTGCGGCGACCGCTCAGCGGCCTGGGCCGGCGGCACGATGGTAAGCGCGAACGTGCCGGGCCGTGAATCCGCCGTCGGCGTGTAGGCCAAAATGGTCCGCAGAAAAGACGCCGCCACCGCAAAACGCAAAATGAAATCGCGATTCAGCCGCTCGCCCGGCTGTAAACGAACCGTCAAGCCAGCGACGTCATCCACCAGCACGCCGTGCAGGCTGGACGACAGCGATTGCGTCCAATCATGCACGTCCACCGGCAAACCGGCGGGATCAAACTCAACTTCGAGCGATAGACACACCGGATTGGCGAAGCCAGGCAACAGCACCGGCGGCGTGACGCGCGAGGCGTCGGGCACTTGATCGGTATCCGAGGCCACGCCCAAACCGACCGACGCGCCATCCAACGGCACGCCCGGTACGTAGCGCGGCGCCACCACCAGCGGAAAACGAAACTCCGCTTCGCCGTGCGCCACGGTCAGCGGACCAACTAATGTAAGCTCGATGGAAATCTCTTCGCCCGGCGGCAGATTGCCCACGCGCAGGCTGAACGTGCCGCTGCGTTCTTCCTCGGCGATCGAGGCGCGATGCCCGGCGGCGATCGCCCGGTCGTATTCCTGCCGGGCCTCTTGCCGCTCGCGCAACAGCCCTTCAATCACTCGATCGGCCACACGCATGGTAAAGCCCGTCGCCGCGGCGCGGTCGGGCAGCGGAAAGATGTAAGTCGCCTCGATCGCTTCGGCGAAGACGTTGCGAAAGGTCTGCCGCACGATCGTATGCGCATTGAGGCCGCAAATTCTCACGCGAACGTCCAGCGATTTCAACGGCAGGCAGCCGCGCTCGGTGCGCAACGCGCCAAAGCCTGCGGCTTCGTCGGGGGTGATGGTCTCGAAAGTCTCAATGGGTCGAACAGCTCGGATCATGACCGGCTCCTTTCCGCGCCTTGGGTGTCGGGCAGGGGCGATTGCCGTACCGTGTCCGGCTCGGCCACGCCTGGCTGCGCGATGATTCCCAGTTGGCGCAATGGTGTTATCAGGCCCCGCGCGGCGCGCTCGATCGCCGCCAGTTGTTCACGACGCAAAGCCCCCGGCGCGACGTCTTCGAGCACGAGCGTCACGCCTTCAGCCAACTTCAAATGCATGGCGGGCAAAACCCGCGCAAAATCGCCCTCAATCTCCTCTCGCTCGTTCGCCCCCATCGCCGCCGGGTCGGCCCAGAACGTCGTGCGTTCCGCCGTCAGCGGAGCCGGCTCGTCACTGCTTAGCCCGGCGGCGCGCGTCCGCAGTAGACGGTCTGAAACACGGGCCAGCTTCTTGAGCGTGCGATCATCGGCTCCCGCCAACTGTTCTTGCACGTCAACGAGCGAAAGCCCGCCGGCTTGCAACTGCTTAATCGCCAACAACTGCCAGACGTGCCGCCAGCCATAGTAGGCCGTGCGGCCTTGCATCTTGAACGGCCGGTCGAGAAGCCCCAACGTGGTGTAATAGCGAATCGTGCGCAGATCGGGCACGTCGCGAACTCTGCCCGAAGGCTGTTCGCTCCGCACTTCCGAGGCGAGCGTGCTGCTCACGACTTCGGCCAGTTCGGCAATTTTCCAGGGCGGTCGCATACCCATATATTACACTGTCATATAACAGTGTCAATAGCTGCGCGTAAAGACCGGCCTGGGGGAGAGTATTCGGCAGGAAAGTCGCTCCGCGACGGCTGAAAGCGGCGATGAATCGCCGCACTCCAAGGCTATCGCATTCCGCGGCGTTTCCTTTGACGCGGCAGCCGCTATACTTTCCTAGATGCCAAAAACTCGTGTGCTGATTCTCCGTGCTCCCGGGGCCAATTGCGATCAAGAAACCGCCTTCGCTTTTCAACGCGCCGGGGCGGCGGCCGAGCGCGTGCATGTCAATCGCCTGCTGGAGCGGCCGGCGATGCTGGCCGACTACCAGGTGCTCTGCATTCCGGGCGGCTTCAGCTATGGCGACGATCTCGGCGCCGGCCGCATCCTGGGCAACCAGCTTCAG
>DASVHB010000675.1:0-3892 GCA_036379195.1 Pirellulales bacterium | reverse complement strand
CAGCAGCCCGAAGATGCCCGCCGCTCCCGTACCCGCGTATTTGAGCCTCTGGGCCACTACGGCCTGTTTGTAAACGGCGCTCAGATGGTCGTTCACCTTGCGGTCGAATTCGAGCAGGTTGTGTACATAGAGCATGCGGCCAACGCTCGTTTCGCGATATTCTTCACAATCGGCGTGGACGATGTTTTGAAAAATGTAGGGCAGCGGCAAATCGACGTACTCGGCGGCCCCCTCGCCGAGCAACTGGTTGGCGTAACGACGAACGGCCTCGCGCAAGATTCGCGGTTGCTCGGCGTCGCATTCCGCGCGAGTCACGTAGGGACCGATCTCGATCGGCATGCGATAGACATCGCCCATGCGCACGGCCCCCGCCGCGGTCCATGTTTGCCAGTCGGCCCACTGCGTATGCTGCGTCGCTGGTTCGTCACCAAGTATCGGCGACTGCCTCGTAGATGGCGGCGCGCTCGACACGCCTTCTTCGGCTTCCGCTTTGGCGATGAGATCGTGCGGCGGTGCGTTCGGGGCCAGCGGCCCGATCGGAGTTTGACTCGGTGGCGACATTTTGACGAGAGGCGGCGGCGCCGGAGGCGGGGCCGGACCCGAACGCAGGGTAAAATAAACGCGAGTTAGACCGACAAGCATGACGCCGCCCACCAACATCAGGCCGAACAGAGCGCCTAGCGCGCCCAGCCAAGAGCGACTGCTAAACAGCGCGGCGACCAGGCCGACGACCACGATCACGCCGATCAAGATGATGATCCTCGGTGCGAAGGCTAACGCGACCTCTGGCTGTGCTTGCATAGATTACCTCCCTCGTAGAACGCAATTCATTCCGTTTATTTGCGTTTTCAAGTTCCAACCTCACATAACGTCGGGAACGGAATGAATTCCGTTCTACGAAAGGCTCGCCCTGGCGCCGTACCACGGACTGGACAATTGCACCGCGATCGACATCGCCACCGCGACGAGAATGCCCCAGGGCTGCGGAAACGGCCACACCAGCGACAGCAGCCAGCCCCAAAAAGCCACCACCAGCGTGGTCGAGATGCTCATCCGCGCCGACCGCAGCGGATCGGCCTGCTTCCACCATCGCATCACCATCAGCAGAAATGCGAAATAGGCCATGTGGCCCATCAGCTTGGGCACTCCGCTGCCGTCGTAAAAATCGGCATTCAGATAGTGCTGCGTGATGGGTCGCGGCATGTGCCAGTCGTACTGAAGATCGACGAACAACAGGTCTTTGATGCCCCATGCCGCGGCGCCCAGCCCCAGACCAAGGACGAGCATGACGAAACGACGCAGCACCACCTCGCCCGGCCTGCTCTCCCAGCACTTGCCCGCGATCATCACCAGCCACGAACCGAACGTGGCGACGGACGCCAGCCAAAGGAACTGGTCGACCTTCGGCGTTTTGCCGGAGACGATGGTCAACGCAAACCCAATGGCCGCGACCACCGCCGCCGAGATCAGCATCGAGCCGGTCAACTCTTCGACGCGCATCCGCCAGCTTCTCGGCGGCAGGAAAGCCATCGTCTGGGCAATCGATCCCCGCCGCTTCGCCCGCGCGACGCATTGCTGACGGATTGCCTCTTGGGCATCTGGCACGGGCACGACATCACTTTTCGGTGCGATGGGCGGCGGCGCGGCCGTGGCCTGCGGCGGGGCGGGTCGGCGGGCTACTGCGAGCGGCGATTTGTGCGCCGTGCCGTTGTCTAACATGACTAACCGCACGACGTAGTAGATGGCGTAGAAGACCGCGGCCCCACTGGCTAATGGAATGAGCCATAGCGAATGGGTGGCGATATACCCGGCCGCCACGATCAGTGCCAGCTTGCCCCAACCATTGATTCGCCCGCTGTTCCATTCGGCGACAAAGCGGCCCCATCCCGTTCGAATCGCCTTGAGGATCGGCTCTTCGTCCGCCAGCCGGGCCTCGACCACCTCTTGCGAATCGCCGTAGGGTGAGCATTGTCCACCAATACCGGCGGGGTTTCGTCCGCGGTCAGCGGTTCCGGTGGGCGATGCCCACCCTACGCCCGCCCCGCCCGGCAGCAGCGCCACCAGCGCGCCCACGCTTTTCAGCCGCAGCTCGGGATTTTTGGTGAGCGTCTTGGCGATGGCGGAACGATAGGGTTCTTCGATCCGCTGCAGATTTGGTTCGGCGGTGAGATGCTTCATCAGCACCTCGCCCACGCTCTCGCCCTCGAACGGCACGTGTCCGGTGAGCATTTCGTAGAGAATGATGCCCAGCGCGTAGATGTCGATTTCCTTACCGTAGCGGCCGTTGCCGATTTCGGGCGCCATGTAGTGCACAGTGCCGACGCTCTCGGTTTGCCCGCTGCGCCGGCTGGCCGAGATGAACTTCGATAGACCGTAATCGCCGATCTTCACCAGTCCTTCGTCACGGAAGATGTTGCCGGGCTTGAGATCGCGATGCACGATGCCGTGATCGTGCAAATAGGCGACTCCGGCGGCGATGCCGTGGAACCAGGCCAGCGCGTCTTCGCGCGGCAGTCCGTCTGGGTGCCGGGCCAGCGCGTCTTCGAGCGACTCGCCCGCCACATATTCCATCACCACCCAGCTATCGCCTAGACCGTCTTGCTTGACATCGAACAGGTCGAGCAGGTTAGGATGCTTGAGATTGAGGCATTGGGTGACGCCGCGCAGCTCGATGTCGAGATTGCGGCGGATGAGCTTGAGGGCGACTTCCTTGCCGGCGTCGCTGGTGGCGTAATAGACTTCGCCAAAGCCGCCGTGGCCGATGCCGCGTTTGATGGTGAAGCCGTCGAGCGGGCGCGCACCGCTGGCGTAGGTAAACTTCATGGGCGCGGCTCGTGGCTGCGCGTCCGGCGCGGCTTGGGTGGCTTCGAGGTTCATGGGCTGGTCTTCGCCTTCATCTAGGCTAATGGCTGCGAGCTGCATTTGTCCAGTTTCCACTCTTATCCAGAGTATTCGGCGCCCCAACAACAAGCCGACGCGCAAGTGCGGACACGGGGAAGACTTACCTCGCTTGCGCTTCGGGTTAGTGTGTATCGTCGCATCAGGTTTCATCAAGAGGTTCGACGCTGAACGAGAAATCTTCGCCCACCACCTGCGATTTTGGCATGAGCCGCCCGCAGGGGGCGGCCGGCGCCCCATCGACCCGAAAAGCACCCGGCGCCCGGCAAAACAGCCCCTCATCCTGGCGAAATAAAACCACTTCGCCCGAAAAACCGCGGCAAACCACATGGCTGCCGCCCGCCGCGCCCAAAACGCACGCATCGGCCAATAATAAGATGGCATCGGCCGACGGCTGAGTGCGGTGATGGCTGACGAACTCCAGCCGCGCGGTGGCGCTCAGGGGGTGGGGCCGGCGGAACCGCAACCGCACATTGCCGCCCAGCTCGATCTGGCAGCCATCGGTCAACGTCGTGGGTCGTTCGATGGGCCGGCCATCGAGCCGCACCGCGCGGATTGGCTCGATCAGGTAGCTTTCGCCATCGCGGCGGATTTTGGCGTGGCGGCGCGAGACATCGCCCAAGATTGGAATATCGACCGGGCCGTCGTCGACCGGCTGACCCAACAGCACTTCATCGCCGGTGCAGACCAGGTATCCTCCCACGCCGTCGACCCACAGCAAGAACCGTCGGCCTGCTGGATGTGGTGGATGATCCATTGATTTAACCGAAGTTTGGAATGATTCACCGCCGAGTTGTCCAACAATCCGGTGGCTGGGGCAGAGCCTTGGCGATGCCCCGGTTGGCAACACACCGGGGCATCGCCTGGCCGAAATCGCCGCTTGCCAAATTGGCGCGGCTTCGCGGCCAGGCTCTGCCCCGGCCACCGGGCGAACGAGACGACGTGGCCTTGCTGCTGTGGCGTGCATGCCCGCCGTCGCCCACGCGCGCCGGCG
>DASVHB010000674.1:0-5641 GCA_036379195.1 Pirellulales bacterium | reverse complement strand
CCGACGCTTCGCACCCCGGCCACGACTTGTTCTACGAGTATCACTCGAACGAATCGCCCGATCCCAGCCGCGTGCTGTTTCACGCCTTGGGGGCGTGGCGGATTACGCCGGGCTTTCATGACATTCTCTGGCACCCGGCATTCACCGTGCCCGCCTCGCAGCTTTTGGAAGGCGCGGTGCGGTTCTGGCACGACCAGTTGTTTTGCAAGCCGGCGCGCGACGGCGGAGTGGTGGCCTGGCATCAAGATTATTCGTACTGGACGCGCACGCGGCCGATGGCCCATCTCACCTGTTGGATCGCCCTGGACGACGCCACGCGCGACAACGGTTGCTTGCAATACGTTTCCGGCAGCCATCGCTGGCCGCTGCTGCCGGTCACCGGGTTGGCGGGCGACATGGACGCCATTCAAACCGTGCTCGACGAGCAGCAGCGCGCCGCGTTCAAACCCGTGGCAATCGAGTTGAAGCGGGGTGAGTGTTCGTTTCACCATCCGTTGATGGTGCACGGTTCGTACGAGAACCGCACCAACGGTCCGCGCCGCGCGACGGTGATCAACGTCTTCCGCGATGGCGTGCGGTCGGCGTCCGCCGAGCCGCTGCTGGCCGGCGTGCCGCCGATTGCCGCCGGCGAACCGCTGGCGGGCAAGTTTTTTCCGCTGTTGACAGAGTCAGCAGCAGGAGCGGCCTGCGACAGCACCGGCCATCGCTAGCGGCGCCGCTGACTGAGACTGCGCTCGATCCACCTTGTGCGCCAGCACCGTCACCGAGCGAAACTCGATTCCTTCGACGATGCGCCAGGGACTGCTTTGCCGCGTGGCGATCGCAACTTGCTGAAAGCCCGCTCGCTCAAAAGCTCTGAGAAACTCATCCTCCCGGAAAGCGCCTGAAATGCAGCCCGACCAGAGATGCGGATCGCGTTGCAGGTGTTCGGGCACCTCGCTGTCGGATACGATGTCGCAAATCGCGGCCCTTCCCCCCGGCTTCAATACTCGAAATACCTCGCGGATTAACTGCTCACGATCTTCAGTGCGGACTAAATTCAGAACGCAATTGGACAGCACGCAATCGATGCTCTCGGCGGCGACGAGCGGCCGTTCGCGGCGCAATCGAGATTCGAGGTCACGCAATGCCAGCCAGTCGGCCTGGTTGCGCACCGGCCGTCGCGCAAGTTCTTCGCCCAGAAGATCGAGATCAAGCTGAAGATCTTGAATCAGCCCACAACGGAATTCGACATTGGCATAACCGAGTCGTTCGGCCACGATGGGCCGGTTGCGTCGGGCAAGGTCGAGCATTGGCTGATTGCAATCGATCCCGATCACGCGCCCTTGGGCGCCGGCAACCTGTGCCGCGATGAAACAAACCTTGCCGCCGCCCGAACCAAGATCGAGCACGGTTTCCCCCGGCCCGACCCAAGTCGTCGGATCGCCGCAGCCGTAATCGCGATCGATGACTTCCTGGGGAATGGCCCGTAGGTAATCCGCGGGGTAGCTGACCGCGCAGCAAAGGTCTTGTTCGAAACGTTCAGCCGCGGCGGCATAGCGTGATCGAACCGCCTGCTCGCAGTCGCCCGGAAGGGAAACGTCTGGCGTGTTCACGAAAAAAACTCCTCCCCGCGGGCCGCGGATGCCGGTACACTCGATGCTGAGTTGGTCTCTATCATCGCTGAATCGTCGATCGCAAGCAAGCAAGCCGCAAGATCAATGGCGCACTTAACACTGCTTCGGCAAGGCAGCCCGCTGTCGCGCGCCGAGCACCAGCTTGAAATTCTGAATGGCGCCGATGAAGCGCATCGCTCGTTTGATGACGCGCTGCGCGAGCAGTCGCTGTTTCCGCTGCGCGCCACGGGCATCGAAGTGTTGCAGATCAATCTTGGCAAACTCTGCAATCAAATTTGCCGGCATTGTCATGTCGACGCCGGGCCCGACCGGCGCGAAAGCATGTCGCGAGAAACCGCCGCCGCGTGCCTTGATGTACTCGCCCGCATACAGATTCCCACCGTGGATATTACCGGCGGGGCGCCCGAAATGAATCCGCATTTCCGCTGGCTCGTCGAAGAATCGCGGCGATTGGGAAGGCACGTCATCGACCGCTGCAATCTGACGATCCTCGTGGCGCCGGGGTTCGACGACCTGCCTCGGTTTTTGGCCGGCAATCAAGTAGAGATTGTCGCGTCGCTCCCCTGTTATTTGGAAGAGAACACCGACCGGCAGCGCGGCGCCGGGGTGTTCGCCAAGTCGCTGGAGGCGCTGCGCCGGCTCAACGCGCTGGGATATGGCCGCGGCGAGAGCGGACTTACGCTGACGCTCGTCTACAACCCCATCGGCGCGTCGTTGCCGCCGGCCCAGGACCGGCTCGAAGACGCCTACCGCCGCGAGCTGCATGCCAAGTACTCGATTACCTTCAGCCGCCTGTTTACGATCACCAACATGCCGATCAGCCGCTTCCTCGACGATCTGCTGCAAAGCGGCCAATACGATGAATACATGCGGAAACTGATAGAAGCCTACAATCCGATGGCCGCCGAGCGCGTCATGTGCCGGACTACGCTTTCGGTCGACTGGCAAGGGCGGCTGCACGATTGCGACTTCAACCAAATGCTCGACCTTGGACTGGTTGAAGGGCCGCCGCGCAACATCCGCGATTTCGACCTCGAAAGCCTGGCGACTCGACGCATCGTCACCGGCCGTCACTGCTTCGGTTGTACGGCCGGCGCGGGATCGAGCTGCCAAGGCGCTGCGCTACCCTCATCCTCGAGCGTCTAAGCGCCGCGGCCATGGTCGCTGTTCGCTGGATCAAGCCGCGACGCCCGCCATCTGGCGGCATTCGTCCGCACAGTGGCGACACGCCTCCGCGCAGCGTTGGCAGTGCTCGTGGTCGTGCTTGGCGCATTCTTCGCCGCAGGCGTCGCAAATCTCCGCGCAGACCCGGCAGACCTCGGTGGCAAACCGCGATCCGCGGCTCATCATGGCCAACGCGCTTAAGCAAACCTCGGCGCAGTCGCGGTCGAGCCGAATGCACTCAGCCAGCATTCCAACCTCATGCTCGTCCAAGCAAGCGCTCGCACAATGTTCGCACTCCTGGGCGCAGCGCACGCAAGCTTCGATACACGAAGCGAATCGTTCATGTGACATGGCAGTGTTCCTCCCCTTGAAGCGGTATCAAACAGGCGGCTTTCGGTTCGTTGATCGAGTCTTACCATCGAGGCTCGCAATTCTCGTACCCCGCCTTGTGCCTCAGAGGCATCGTGCGATTGTCAACGCCGTATGTTAGGATAAGCAAACGCGACCCAGTGCCGCTCGAACTCCGCATTCCGAATTCCGCACTCCGCATTTCCCATGTGGCCCGACGCCGAACAGACCCAGGAACTTTTGGCCGACGCCCGAGCGGGCCAAACGGCGGCCATCAACCAATTGCTCGACCGGCATCGCGAGGCCCTGCGGCGGATGGTCGATCTGCGTATGGATCGGGCGTTGCGGCAGCGGGTCGATGCCAGCGATATCGTGCAAGACGCGCTGGTCGAAGCCAATCGGCGGCTGCCCGACTATTTGGACCATCCGCAAATGCCGTTTCAGCTTTGGCTGCGGCAGATTGCCAAAGACCGTTTGATCGATGCCCACCGGCGGCACCGCGTGGCGGCGCGGCGGAGCGTCGACCGCGAGCAGCCGCTGGCCGCCAAGGCGTCGCTCGATCATTCGACGCTCGACCTGGCGGCCCAGCTTTGCGACCGGCAATTGACGCCGGCCGCCGCGGCCACGCGCCACGAACTGGCCCTGCGGTTTCAGGCCTCGCTCGATGAGCTGGAGGAAAACGACCGCGAGGTGATCTTGCTGCGGCATTTTGAACAGCTCTCGAATCAAGAAACGGCCCAGGCGCTGGGTCTGAGCGAGCCGGCGGCGGGCATGCGCTATTTGCGCGCCGTCCGCCGACTGCGCGCTTTGCTCAACGAACCTTCTTCGCAGAATGAGCCGGAATCGAAGGAGTGACTGCATGGACGAAGCGGAGCGGTTGCAAATCCGGCGTTGGGTGGAAACCTGGCGCAAAGCGGGTCCGGCGCTGGCCGACATCGAGCGCGAAGAGCTTCGCTCGATGACCGATGCCGAACGCCGCCGAGCCATCGAAGCGGTGTTGTCGTTGGCGCCGGTGTGTACCGAGCCACGACCCACCAGCGGGTTGGTGGAGTTTCAAAAATGGCTCGCGAAATTGTGCCCATGAATGAAGTACTTGCCGCCGCGCTCGAACTCCAGTCGTTTTGCCACGACCGCGGCTGGCATTCATGCATCATCGGCGGATTGGCAGCGCTGCGCTGGGGTCGCCCGCGGGCCACGCAGGACGTAGATCTCAGCTTGCTGACAGGCTTTGGCCACGAGAATGAGTTTATTGAGCCGTTGCTCGGCGCCTATTCGGCTCGCATTTCAGGCGCCTCGCAATTCGCGGCGGATCACCGCGTGCTTCTGCTGCGCGCTCGAAACGGCGTGCCATTGGATGTTACGTTCGCGGCGGTCCCGTTCGAGCAGCGTGTAGTTGAACGCGCGAGCGCGTTCGCGTTCGCCGAGAAATGTGCATTGGTCACCGCCTCAGCCGAGGATCTGATTGTCATGAAGGCGTTCGCCGACCGATCACGCGACTGGGCTGATGTAGAAGGAGTTCTATCGCAACAAGGCGATCGGCTCGATTGGACCTTGATTGAGACGGAATTACGGCCGCTCTGTGAAGTCAAGGAAAGCTTTGATTCATTACATCGTCTAGTGGCGCTGCGCGCCCGAATTCTGCGCGAATAGCTCCGGAGACATTCGCTTATGAACATATTAGCAGCCCGAGGGTGTGGTGGACTGGCTATGCTCACTGGCGCCATCGCCCTTACCCTCGGCGGATTCGGTACTGCAACGGTTGCTCGCGCACAGCAAGCCGCTTCACCGGCGGGCGCGGCAGCACGCCAATTCGCCGAAGCGACCGGCTTGCAAAACCAGGAGCAATTCGACAAAGCCGCCGACGCCTGGCAGGTCTTTTTGAAAGAACATCCCAGCGACCCCCGCGCCGATCGGGCTTGGCACCATCTGGGCGTCTGCCGCCTCAAAAACAAGCAATATGCCGAAGCACAGGCGGCCTTCGAGCGGCTGATCGCCGATCAGCCGAAATCGGCGCTGGCCAGTTCGGCCTGGCTGAATCTGGGGCTGGCCCAATACGACCAGGCCGCCGCCGGACAAACCGAGCTCTATGCCAAGGCGGCCGAAACCTTTGTCACGCTGCTGGAAAAATTCCCGCGGAGCAATGAAGTTTCACGGGCCTTGTTTTATCGCGCGGAATCGCTTTATGCTCAAAGCAAAAACGCCGAAGCTGCCAAGCTCTATGCCGATTTTATCCGAAAATATCCACAAGACCCGTTGCTGGCCGATGCTCTGTATGCCCAGGGCGTCGCGCTGCAAGAGCTCGGCTCGCACGCGGCGGCGGGCGCCAGCTACGATGCCTGGCTGAAACAGTTTGCCGATCACGCGCAAGCGGCCGAAGTCATTTTTCGCCGGGGCGAAACGCTGTTGGCCCAAGGCAACAGCGAGGCCGCCGAAAAATGGTTCGCCTCGGCCGCCGCCCGGCCCAGCTTCGCATTGGCCGATCTGGCGTTGCTCCGCCAGGCCGCCTGCCTGGA
>DASVHB010000673.1:0-13689 GCA_036379195.1 Pirellulales bacterium | reverse complement strand
GTGTCAGTTCGCCCTCACCAACTCACTGTTAGGCCACTACCTAACATAAGCGCGGCCCAAGTCTCAGCCCCTCACCCCCGACCCTCTCCCCCGAGGACCGGGGAGAGGGGAGAATCGGGAAGCCGCAATATGCGCTAGCGGCAACGCGCGCACTACGAGCCGTGCAATTGCCGCAAGAAGTCCGACATCGTCGGCAACGTGGCCAATAGCTCTTGCTGCCGCTGTTTGACCTCGGCAAACAGCGATTCCGCTCGAGCAATCGATTCGCTTTTGTGCGCCAACACCGGTAAGGGACGGTCAGGTAAGAAGCCCAGCCCGGCAAAGATGGCGTAGTAGCTGCCGTTGGTCCAAAAATTTCGGAACTCCGCGTCAAAATTTCCGTAGTACGTGCTCTCGTCGGCGATCGGTGGATTCACCGCCAGACCCGCGCGATAGGCGGCCACCTTTTCTCGGAAATTGTCGGCCAGGCGCAGGTCTTTATTCGCCCGCCAGAAGGGCGTATCGGTACGGGGCGAGAAATAAAAATGGGCCTGAATAAAGTCGCGCGTATCGTCAAACATCAGCTCGATCTCGCGATTGAAGCGGTCGATCAGTGTCTGGTCGAAATGCTTGTCGGGGAAATGGCGCGCGAGCTGATATAAAGCGCCGTAAATAAAATAGATGCCGCTCGATTCCAACGGCTCGAGAAAGCATGAGGCCAGCCCCACGCTCACACAGTTCTTCACCCATGCCCGGCGATTGCGCCCCACGCGAAAACGGATTTTGTTCAGCGCGGTCTGGTGGGGATCGAGTTGCCAGAGCCGGCAGAAATCTTCAATCGCCTGGTCCTCGGTCGAGAACTGGCTGGAATAAACATAGCCGCTGCCAAACCGCGAAATCAGTGGAATCTTCCAAGTCCAACCGGCGGGCATGGCGAGCGACGAGGTATATGGGTCGACGCCATTGCGCTGATCGTCATGAGGCACCGAGGTGGCCACTGCGCTATCGCACAGCAGATGGTCGTTCATGTCCAAGAACGGCTCGCCCAAAGCTTTGTTGATGAGCAGCCCGCGGAAACCGGAACAGTCGATAAATAAATCGCCCGAGATCACGCGGCCGCTTTTGCACCGCAGGCTTTGAATCAAGCCGCGCTGGTCGAATTCGACGCCCTCCAGCTCATCTTCCAGATGGGTGACGCCCAGGGTGCTGGTGGCAAAGCGTTGCAAGAACGCCGCCACCAAATGGGCGTCGAAATGCCAGGCGTAGCGTGTGGCGCGCCGGCCGTCGGGCCAACAAGGCGCCAGCTTTGCGTCGAGCAAGGGCGGCTCGCGGAAGCAGGCATAATCGAACGGCTCGTCGGTCTGGCGTTGCTGTTTTTTCAAAAACCAATAATGCGAGAGCGGAATCTGATCGCAGTCGGGCAACAGGCCGAACGGGTGATCGAAATGATCGGACACTTGCCCGCAGCGCCGGGCCTCGGCCGCGCCAGGGCCGGGCGTGCGCCAATTGATAAACCGCACGCCCAGCTTGAAGCTGGCGTTGCACTGCCGCATCCACTCGAATTCGTCGAATCCGAGGTAATCGAAGAAGACTTTGTGCAGGCTGGGAATGGTCGCTTCACCCACGCCGATTTTGGGCACGGCGGGCGCCTCAACCAACGTGATCTTCACGCTGCCCTGCAGGTGCTTGGCAAGATAAGAAGCGGACATCCATCCGGCCGTGCCGCCCCCCAAAATAATAACGTGTCGGATGCGAGAGTCCATGTGGCGGCCAGACAAGGGTGTCGTTCAAAGTGGGCAGGCGTGAATCTGCTCCTATTTTACTTATAACCCGCGATTTGTGCTCGCCTTACGCCTGAATTGTCCGAACTCGCTACGGATGGCGGATTTCGGGCAAGAAGCTAGAATGAAAAACTACTCAATATCCAATCTTTCCGGCGTCCGGCGAGAGGAACATGATCCGACCCACCATTCCCGCAGATCAGTTCGCGCTGATCGAGCTGGCCCGGCATACCGGCGTCTTCAAGCCGCTGGAAATCGATGCCCTGGAAGAAGTACTGAATGACTATCATGCCACGAACCACGCCCACGGACATCGTTCGATCACCTATGAAGATGCCGAGCAGATCTTAGGCTTCGCGTATTACGCGCCCGCGGCGATGACCGAGCATGCGTGGTATCTCTATTGGATCGCCGTCAGCAAGCAAACTCAGGCCCGCGGTATCGGCGGTGCGTTGCTGCGGTTCATTGAAGACGACATTCGCCAGCGGCACGGCAGGATCTTACTGATTGAAACATCGTCGCTGCCGCACTACGAACTGACACGGCGGTTTTATTTGAAGCATCAGTATGACCAGGTGGCCGTGCTGCCCGATTACTATGCCGACGGCGACGATATGGTGGTGTTTCGGAAACGGCTGATCAGGTAATCGCCTGTTTCCTCTGTAGGGATCGGACGCCGGGCCTAAGCACCAGCGGTTTTGCATGCAAAACCGAGCCGCCTAGAAAAAAATCCTGACCACGGTTTCGGCCACGCAGGCGGGCTTAGGCTCGTCGTCGACTTCAAAGGTCTGCTTGAAGGTGGCTTGCACGCAACCGCGCGTCTCCTTGAGCGCGATCAGCGAGCAGCTCATTCTGACGCGCGAGCCCACCCTCACCGGCGCGGGAAAGCGAACCCGGTTCAGCCCGTAATTGAGCACCATTCGCACGCCCTCGATCGCAAAGATCTGCTCCACCAGGGCGTTGCACAGCGAGAGCGTGAGAAAGCCGTGTGCCACGGTGGTGCCATACGGAGAGTCTTTGGCGGCCCGACCCGGATCGCAGTGAATCCATTGCCGGTCTTCCGTGCCATCGGCAAAGGCATCGACACGCTCTTGGGTGATCGGAATCCAATCACTGGTACCCAAACAATGGCCGACCAGAGATCGCAGCTCGTCCAGACCTTGAATTCGTCGCACCGTCATCCACTAAATACCGAGAAAAGCGAAGCCGCCAGAGACCGATTCTAGACCCTGCGATCGGGGGAACAACCCGGCTGCGTGCAGAACCGGCATTGACCCCATCACTACCCGCGCCTTATGGTGCGCCACCAGCCAACCGGCGGAAGCCGCCGGAGGCGCCAAGACAGCCCAGTTTGCCGCGCACTCAGTACTTTTGACACGTCATGCCCGTTTCGAGCGACCGCTCTGCCCGGGCCGTAGGCCATTGTTTGCCTTACGCCGGCCTGGCCGCCCTGTTGATCGCGGCGGTGGGCTGCCGGACGACTCATTATGTCAAACTCAGCTCGGTGCCGCATAGCCCGTTGGTCGAGCGGCTCAAGCTCACCTCGCGCGGCGGGCCCCAGCCCAGCGCCCGCACGCTGCAACTTCTGCGGCAATACGACCTGATCCACGGCCTGCGCGGCGATATGCAGCCGCTACTCGATCAGTTCCAGGAGATTGTCGATCACGAGCCGACGCCTGACAAGGTGTATGCCTTTGCCGAGCTGAACTTTATCGCAGGCAAGAAGGTGGAAATCAAGGATGCCACGGCGGCCTTGGATCACTTTGGCACCGCGGTCACGCATGCGTATCTTTATCTGTTCGACCCGCGCTTTTCCGTGCAACGGAACCCTTACGACCCCGAGTTCCGCGGGTCGTGCGATCTGTACAACGGCGCTTTGGAAAGCACCTTGCGCCTTGTACAGCGGCGTGGCGGCTTATTGCCTGGGCGTACCTATAGCATCGAATCGACCAGCCAGGCCTGGGATGTCAAAATCACGATTGCCAAGGGGCGCTGGCAGGCCGATGACTTCGCCGACTTCAAATTTGTCTCCGATTATGAAGTGCAGGAGCTGAAAAATCAGTATCACAGCTTTGGTTTGGGGGTGCCGCTGATCGCCATCCGTCAGCGGCACGACCCGCCTTCGCCCGCCGAGCGGTTTTTGCCGCCGCAATTGAGCTTTCCGGTTACCGCATTATTGCACGTGGTGCCCGACACCGCGGCGTGCGAGGCGGGCACCCGTCCTCGGCATGTTGCAGTGCTGGAACTGTACGATCCGATGGTGGCCACCGACATCGTGGTCGGCAATCGCCGCGTGCCGCTGGAAACCGATCTCAGCACGCCGCTGGCCTACTTTCTGAACGACCCGCGGCTCGATCCGAATAATCCGCGGATCAACCTCGACAACATCGCCACCGAAGGGCTGCTGCGGCCCGATAAAACCCAGGCCGAGGCAGGCTTGTTCATGCTGCAGCCCTACGAGCCCGACAAGATTCCGGTGTTGATGGTTCATGGAGTCTGGTCGAGCCCCATCACTTGGATGGAGATGTTCAACGATTTGCGCGGCGATCCAGAGATTCGCCGACACTATCAATTCTGGTTTTATCTGTATCCCACGGGGCAGCCGTTCTGGCACAGCGCGACGCAGTTACGGCGCGATCTGGCGCAAGCTCGGGCCGTGCTCGACCCGCAACGGCGCGAGCCGGCATTCGATCAGATGGTGCTGGTGGGCCACAGCATGGGTGGGCTGGTCGCCGAAATGCAGGCCGTCGCCAGCCGAGACGACTTTTGGCACACGGTCAGCCCGAAGCCCTTTCAGCTTGTCAAAGCCACTCCCGCCGAGCGGCAGCATTTGCAAGACTTGTTTTTCTTTACACCCAACCCTTCCATCCGCCGGTTGATCACCATTGCCACGCCTCATCGCGGCAGCCGCATCGCCAACGACGCCACCCGCTGGCTGGCGCACGAGTTGATCCACCTGCCCAAGCTGCCGGCCTTGCGCCGCGACGAATTGTTCCAGGAAAACCCGGGCCTGTTCCGCGACCATTCGATCTTGAAGGTAAAAACCAGTGTCGATTCGCTTGCGCCCGATTCGCCGGTGCTGCCGGTGCTGTTGTCGGCCCCCAAGCCGCCCTGGCTGAAGCGCTATAACATTATCGGCGTGTTGCCGAACAAGGGGCTGTTAGGCTCGGTGGCGGGCGGCACCGACGGCGTCGTCTCCTACGAGAGCGCCCATCTCGATAATGTGCCGGAGCTCAAGGTAAACGCCGACCATTTGACGGTACATCGCCATCCTTTGAGCATTCTCGAGGTGCGCCGCATCTTGCTTGAGCACCTGCGAGATCTGCAGTCGTTCCCCTATCACGAATTGCCTTCGGAGCGCACGGCGCGCGCGGATGCCCGTCAATCGGCGGCGCCCGTCGCGGCACGTTAATCTGAAGGTTGCGAGCAGGATGTCGTGTGGCCATACTGGACACTGCCATGCAGATCGACCAGTTGCGCCACTATCTCGACAGTCCAGCGGCGGCCGAGTCGTGGCTGCGCGCTTGGCGCGTAAACGACCCTCGTCACGCTCATGCCAATCTGCTAAGCATGGCTACCGCCGGTATGACGCTCGATCTGCTGGCCGCCGTGTGCGACACGTTGGCCGAGCAACTGCCGCTCGCCAGCGACCCCGACATGGCGCTCAATAATCTCGATCGCTTCATTGCCGCCGCGCGAAGCCCCTTGGCCCTCGGTTCGCTCTTCGAGCGCGATCGAGAGGCGCTGCCGATTCTGTTGCAGATTTTTTCGACCAGCCAGTATTTCAGCGATCTGTTGATTCGCGACCCCAGCGGTTACGACCTGCTGCGTATGACCGAAGGCCAGCCGGTGCACCGCGACGTGCTGGTGGCCGAGTTGGCCAGCGAGATCGATGCCCTGGGCGACTCCGCCGCGGTGACCACCGCGCTGCGGCGGTTCAAACGCCGCGAGACGTTGCGCATCGCCTACGGCGACATCGTGCGCGGGCAATTGCTCGAAACGGTGACGGCCCAAATTTCGCACCTGGCCGACGCTATTATCGAAGCCGCTCTACGGTTCTCCTGGCGGCAGCTTGTGCAGAAACGCGGTTTACCGCGACGTCCCGATGGCGGACTATGCCGGTTCGTCGTGCTCGGCATGGGCAAGCTCGGCGGCGGCGAACTCAACTACTCCAGCGATATCGACCTGGTGTTTCTCTATGACGCCGATGGCAAAACCGATGGGCAGCGGCCCACCACGAATGTCGAATTCTTTGATCGGCTGGCACGCGACGTGGTGCGGTTGCTCAGCGAGCCGACCGACATGGGCTACACCTATCGTGTCGATCTACGGCTGCGGCCCGAGGGCGAACGCGGGCCGTTTGTCCATAGCTTTGAAGCGGCCACCTCCTATTACGACGTGCTGGGCCGCACTTGGGAGCGGCAAGCCTACGTCAAGGCCCGTCCCGTGGCCGGCGATTTTGAATTGGGCCGCGAGTTTCTTGACCATCTTACGCCCTGGATTTATCGAAGGTATTTATCGCTGGCAGACATTACGGGCATCAAAGCCCTGAAGCGGCGGATCGAGCACCGCGTGATTAGCGAGGGCGGCGAGTCGCGCAATGTGAAGACCGGCCGTGGCGGCATTCGCGATGTTGAATTCGCCATTCAGTTTCTGCAACTGCTCAACGGCGGCGATCTGTCTGAAATCCGCACCGGCAACACGCTCGACGCCATCGCCCAGCTCGAAAATGTCGGCTGCCTCACGCGGCAAGAGCGCTCGCTGCTGGAAGAGAATTATCGCTTCTTGCGAAAGATCGAGCACCGGCTGCAAATCATGTTCGACCTGCAGACGCACTTGATGCCCGACGAGCCGGCTGAGCTGCGCAAGCTAGCCATCCGCCTGGGCTATCGCGATGCGCCCGAGCGCGCGGCGCTGGCGGCCTTCGAGGCCGACTATCAAACCAAGACAGCGCTCAACCGCAAAATCCTCGACCATCTGCTGCACGACGCATTTGGCGACGACGCCCACACCGAGCCGGAGGTCGACCTGGTGCTCGATCCCGACCCGCCGCCCGAACGTATCGCCGAGGTGCTGGGCCGCTATCCGTTTCGCGATGTTTCGCTGGCGTATCAAAATCTCTCTTCCCTGGCGACCGAAAAGCTGCGATTTCTGCTTACCCGTCGCTGCCGGCATTTTCTGGCGGCAATCGCCCCGCGGCTGCTGAAGGCCATCGCCGCCACGCCGGACCCCGATTCGACTTTGGTCAATCTGGAAAAAGTGAGCGATTCGCTGGGCGGAAAAGGCGCCCTGTGGGAATTGTTCAGCTTCAACCCACCCTCGATGAACTTGTATGTCGAGCTGTGTTCATCGAGTCCGTATCTGTCGGGCATCCTGATCAGCAACCCCGGCATGATTGACGAGCTGATGGACAGCCTGGTGCTGAACAAGCTGCCGACGCGCAAATCGCTGGCCGCGACGCTGGCCGAGCAATCGCGAGCGGCGGAAGACCTCGATCCGATTCTGCACAGTTTTAAGAACACCATGCAATTGCGGGTGGGCGTGCGCGACATCCTGGGCAAAGAAGACGTTCACGCCACGACGGCGGCGTTGTCTGACATCGCCGAAACGTGTCTGGAAAAAATCGCGGCGGTGGAATACGAAAAGTTGATTGCCAAATGGGGCGAGCCGACCAACGTCGAAGGTCCGCGGGCCGGCGAGCGGTGTGAATTCGCCGTGCTCGGCATGGGCAAGCTCGGTGGGCGCGAGCTGAATTATCACAGCGACCTCGATCTGGTGTTTCTCTACGAGGCTGATGGCAATACCGTCAATTCACGACGCCGTGGGCTCACCACCACCCATCAGCATTTTTTCAGCGAGCTCGGGCAGCGGATCATCAAAACCTGCAGCCGGCTGGGGCCCTATGGCAAGTTGTACGAGGTCGATTTGCGGCTACGCCCGACGGGCAAGAGCGGCGCGCTGGCCACGACGTTTGCGGAATTCTCTCGCTACTTTGCCGAGGGCGACGGCCAGCTCTGGGAGCGGCAGGCCCTGTGCAAGGCGCGGGTGGCCATTGCCAGACCCGAAGTGGCCGATACCCTGTCGATGCTGGTGAACATCGCGGCCTTCGACCATCCGTGGCGGCCGGGCCATGCGACCCTGATCCGCGACATGCGGCGGCGGATGGAAGACGGAGCCCCGGCCAACAACATCAAGCGCGGGCCGGGCGGGATTGTCGATATCGAATTCCTCGTCCAGGCCTTGCAGCTCAAACACGGCCGCGACAACCCGGCAGTGCGCACGCCCAACACGCTCGACGGTCTGGCGGCGTTGCACCAACACGGCTATCTGAACCGGGCCGACTACGAGTATTTCACCACGAGCTATGGCATGTTGCGATCGCTCGAGTCGCGGCTGCGTTTGATGCGGGCGGCCAGCCGTGTGTTGCCCGACGATCCGTTGGAGCTGGCCAAGCTGGCGCGTGCCTTAGGCTATGCCGACGGCGATGCGTTGCGGTCGGAGTGCCAGCGCTATTTGCGCCGCAACCGCGAGCGGTTCGACGCCCTGTTGCTGGCAGAGGCGCAAGCGGCTTCGGAAGCCGTGCGGGGATGAAACCACTTTGAAGGCCAAGGATTCAATCGAGCGTGGCGCCGCCGTCGGCCACCAAAAGCGCGCCGGTGACGAAGGACGATTCATCGGAGGCCAGAAAGAGGGCCACGCTGGCGATTTCCTCGGGGCGCCCCAGCCGGGCCAGCGGCGAAACCGCCGCCAGCTTGGCCAGCGCCGCCTGCGCTTCGATGCCCGACTTTTCCAGCTTTTGAATGTGGTAATCGGTGGCGCGGGTGTGAATTTCGCCAGGGCAAATGGCGTTGACCCGCACTTTGTCGGCCGCCAGGTCGAAAGCCAGGCAGCGGGTCATGTTGACCAGCGCCCCCTTCGAGGTGTTGTAGGGTACAAAGGCTGGCTGCGCAATGAAGCCGCTCACCGAAGCGATGTTCACAATCGAGCCACCGCCCGCCCGGCGCAGCGCAGGCAGCACGTGTTTGACGCATTGCGCTGGCCCGATGACGTTAACCGCCAGCACTTTGTCCCAGTCGGCGCGCGAGACTTCGTCGACTTTGCCGAACACGAAGGCGGCCGCGTTGTTCACCAGCACGTCGATGCCCCCGAAGTGCCGCTCGGCGGCGGCGGCCATCGCGCGGCAGTCGTCTTCGCTGGCCACATCGGTGCGCACAAACTCGGCCCTGCCGCCGGCGGCCTGAATGGCGGCGACAGTCTCGCGGCCGCCTGGTACTTCGATGTCGGCCACCAGCACCGCGGCCCCCTCGACGGCAAACCGCTGCGCGATCGCCCGTCCGATGCCCGAACCGGCCCCGGTCACAATGGTGGACTTGCCTGCCAGACGCATCGGCTCAACGGCTCCTGGCTTTCTTCTTGGCCGAGGCCTTGGCCGGGGCTTTTTTCACCGCTTTTTTGGCGGCTGCTTTCTTGGCCGACGACTTCACCGCCAACGGCTTGGCGGCCTTTTTCGAAGTCTTTCGGGCGGGGGCAGTCTTCGCGCCGCCGGCAGGTCCGCTTGCCTTGCCGCCGGCTTTCTTGCCAAACACGCTGTCCCAGTTCTTCGAAAACTCCGGGCTGGGGCCAGAACGAACGATAGGTCCCGACATAGCGATCTTGTTCCTTCCATGCTTCGATAGTGACTCGAACGAAAGCGAGTTATTGTAAATTGCCTGGCGGGACTCACAAGCCCCGCCAGCGGGAAGTATAATCATGGTGCGGACGCACACCGATAGCAGACAAGGAGAACCTCCATGACTTCGTCTTCTTCCCACCGAACCCGAGCCGCGCTGGTCTGGCTCACGAGCCTCTGCGCGATCTGTGCGGCGAGCACATCGGCCGCGACGGCGATCGCGGAAGAAACGGCAGCCGCCACACCTGCTTCCGCCGCCACACCGGCTTCCGCCGCCACGCCCGCTCCTGCGCCGCCCGTCATGGCCAATGCCTACAACACCTGGGTGACCGCTTTGGCGTTTTCGCCCGACGGCCAAACGCTGGCGACCGCCGGCGGCCAGACGCTGCTCTATCGGCCGGGCGACGTGAAGCTTTGGGATCCGCAGACCGGCGCGCTCAAGGCTTCCTATGCCGGTCATAACACGGTGGTCACGGCCCTGGCGTTCTCTCCTGACGGGCAGACGCTGGCCACCGCCGGGTACGATGGCACGCTCAAGCTCTGGAATGTGGCCGATGGCAAAGAGAAGGCTTCGCTGCCGGCCCATCAACATTGGATTATGGCGCTCGCGTTTTCGCCCGACGCTCAAACGCTGGCCACCGCCAGCGAAGACACCACCGCTAAGCTCTGGAACATCACCGCGACGCCCCCTGCCGAAAAAATGACGCTCAAGGGACACACCGGCGCGGTCACCAGCGTCGTGTTTTCCGCCGACGGACAGGCCATTGCCACCGGTAGCGGCGACAAAACCGCCATGCTCTGGAACCCCGCCGACGGCGCCATGACCAAAAAGTTTGAAGGGCACGGCGATACTGTCTCGGCGGTGGCTTTTGTGCTCGACGGCAAGACGCTGGCTACCGGCAGCTACGATCGCACGGTGAAACTGTGGAACATCGCCGAAGGCAAGGAGACCGCGGCACTTTCGGGCCATCACAACTGGATCAGTGCGGCGCGAGTCTCACCCGACGGCAAGACGCTGGCCACCGCCAGCCACGACCGCACGGTGAAGCTCTGGAACCTGGAGTCGAAGCAAGAGGCTGGCACGCTAGGCGGGTTCAAGAGCAGCGTGTGGGCCGTGGCGTTTGCGCCTTCGGGCCAATTGCTGGCCACCGGCAGCCACAGCGATTCGCTCAAGCTTTGGAAAAACGGTTGGGTCGAGGCGCTGCCGCCCGCGCCAGCCAAGCCCGCCGATGCCACCGCCAGCGCCAGCGTCAGTAAATAACTAAGTCGCGCGGAACCGAAACGCGCCTCCGGGGCCGCGATGTGACGGTGTCGCGGGCTATAGATAGCAATTGATCAGATTTTCGATCAGCTCTTGGCGACCGCTCTGGTTGGGAGAGATTTCGCCCTTCCCGAGCATGTACTTCTCGAGCGACGCGAAGCTGTGCTTGCCGGCCTCGATCTCGGCGCCGATGCCCGACTGCCACGAGCTGTAGCGATCTCGCAGCAGCTTGTCGAGCGCGCCGTCGGCTCGAATGGCGGCGGCAATCTTGAGTCCCCGCGCGAACGCATCCATGCCGCCAATGTGAGCATAAAACAGATCGATCGGTTCGAAGCTCTCCCGGCGGACCTTGGCGTCGAAATTTACGCCGCCGGGCGCCAGCCCGCCGTATTTCAGAATCGACAGCATGCACTGCGTGGTCAGGTAGATATCGGTGGGGAATTGATCGGTGTCCCAACCCAACAGCAGATCGCCGGTGTTGGCGTCGATCGAGCCCAAAAAGCCCTGGTGGCCGGCATATTCCAGCTCGTGGTGCATGGTGTGCCCGGCCAATGTGGCGTGGTTGGTCTCGATGTTCAGCTTCACGTGATCGGCCAGATCGTAGGCGCGTAAAAAATTGATGCAGGCCGCCGCGTCGAAGTCGTATTGGTGTTTCGTCGGCTCTTTGGGCTTCGGCTCGAACAAGAATTGCCCGGTGAAGCCGATCTGTTTGGCGTAATCGACCGCCATGTGCATGAAGCGGGCGAGATGGTCCAGCTCGCGCTTCATGTCGGTGTTCCACAGGTTCTGGTAGCCTTCGCGTCCGCCCCAAAAGACATAGTTTTCGCCGCCCAACTGTTTGGTCACCTCGATGGCTTTCTTCACCTGCGCGGCGGCGTAGGCGAAGGCGTCGGCGTTGGGGCTGGTGGCCGCCCCGTGCATGAAGCGCGGGTTGCTGAACATGTTGGCGGTGCCCCAGAGCAGCTTAATGCCAGTGCGCTGCTGTTCTTCGGAGAGCACTTTCACCACGGCATCGAGGTTCTTGTTGGTCTCGGCGAGCGAGCGACCTTCGGGGGCGATGTCGCGGTCGTGAAAGCAATAAAACCCAGCGCCCAGCTTTTCCATGAACTCGAAGGCAACGCGGGCGCGATTCTGGGCATTCTCAACCGTATCACTGGCAGCCTCCCAGGGACGGTGCATCGTGCCAGGTCCGAACGGATCGCTCCCCGTCCCCCGGAAGGTATGCCAGTAGGCTACGCTGAACCGCAGATGGTCGCGCATCGACTTACCCTCGACCATTTCGTTGGCATCGTAATGGTGGAATGCCAACGGGTTTTTGCTGCGAGGCCCATCGAAGGGAATTTTCTGGATATCAGCAAAGGCGGGCATGTTTAGCTCCAAGGAAACACGTTCAACGGTTGTGGGCGGCACTTTAGGCTTTTTATAGTGCCACAACCGCAGCCGCCCGGCAACCGGCTACGGCTCGAAATCGCTGCCTAGTGTGGACAATGGAAACCGGCACTCGCTTGGCCTATTTCACTTTTCCCTCGCGCCTTACCAATAGTTCGGCCAGGTGCAAAACTTCGGTGTGGCGGCCCAAGCGGTGCAGACGGCCACCGATATTCATCAGGCAGCCGGTATCGGTCGAAACCAGGCAGTCGGCGCCAGTCTCGGCCAGGCATTTTACTTTGTCGTCGACCATGGCGGTCGAGATGTTCGGATAGCGCACCGAGAACGAGCCGCCGAATCCGCAGCATTGATCGGCATGGCGCAGCGGCAGCAGCGTGGCGCCCGCCACGTGTTCGATCAGCCGCTCGGCTTCGCCCGCCAGCCGCAGCCCGCGCAGATGGCAGGCATAGTGATAGGCAATTTTGCCGTCGTAGCGGGCGCCCACGTCGAGCACGCCCAGGCGATTCACCAGGAAGTCGCTTAGCTCGAAGGTACGGCCAGCCAACTCGACTGCCCGCTGGTGCCAATCAGGTTCGCTGGCCAGCAGATGCGGGTACTCGACTTTCACCATGGCGGCGCACGAGCCGGAGGGGGTGACGACGGTTCGCCCGCCCGAGAAGGCCGAAATGGTATGCCTGGCCTGCTGCCGGGCGTAGTCGGCAAAGCCGCTATTGAAGAAAGGCTGCCCGCAACAAGTCTGGGACTGGGGAAAATCGACCTCGTGTCCCAATCGGCGGAGCAATTCCACGGTCGCCCGGCCCGCACTCGGGCGCACGACATCGCCCAGGCAAGTGATCATCAGCGACAGCCGCATGGAAGTAATTAGTTCGCCTCGCCTGGCGGCTGCGGCGGGCCGCCCTGCTCCTTCTGCCGGTGCTTTTGGTAGGCCGTGTTCAAAGTGTCGAGCAGGCCGGGAATCTGCTGGGCGGCCAAAAACACCCGGCATGAGACACTCGATCGCGGATAAAACGTCGTGATGAAGTCGAACCAAAACTCCGACGGCGTGTGGCCGATCATCACCGCGTTGGCATAGACGCCGCTGAGCAATTCGTCGGGCAGCTTCAGTTGATCGTAAAGTTCGGAGATGCTGCCGCGATTCTGCCCCGCGGGCGGCGTCGGTAGCGGGGCTGGTGGTCCGAACCGTTGCTCATATTTGCTCAGGTTGTCGCGCAAGGCGGCAATGTATTGGGCGAACACATGATGCGGCATGACCACGCGCGCGGCCACCATGTGCGGCGAACCAAGCCGCACCAGAAAGTCGAGCACAAACTCATGCATGCCATCAAACACCACCGCCCCGGTGGTGAATACGCCGCGCCCCACGTGCGTCGGCACCCGCGCGCTGACTGACGAATGCTGCACTTGTTCGTTGATCGCCCCCGGCTGACCAGGCGGTTGTGCTTCGGGATTACGCTCTTCGCCTTGGCTCATGCGACGCTCCACCAAAAAGATCGGCGCTGCTCACGCTGGCAACGCAGAACTTTTATGATAGCACAGCCGGGGGCGGCTGTGCCACATCATCGGGGGCGGGGTAGTGTCCTAAAGTTGCGTTGGTCGCCCACACTAACCCG
>DASVHB010000672.1:0-9289 GCA_036379195.1 Pirellulales bacterium | reverse complement strand
GACATCGGGCCGCAAAACGCCATGTTGCTGCGGCTCCCCACGGCACTGCCTCAATAAGTTGAAACACGGCGTCCAGGTGCAGGAGAAGCCCTTCATGCCAGAGCGAGGCGCTCGGGAAGCGATCGGACGCCCCACCGCGCGCCGCGCCCACCGGCAAAACAGCCGCCGCGGGGCCGCCACGGTCGAGTTGGCCCTCTGTCTGCCGGTGTTGCTCACCACGGGGCTGGCGTTGATCGAAATCGTTAACCTGGTTTCGGTGCAAGCGCGCATGCAGGCCGCGGCTTACGAGTCGGCGCGGCTGGCCACTCGCCCCACGACCTCAAACGCCACCGCCGCCACCAGCGCCCAGGTACAGACCTATTGCCAAGCGCTGCTCACGCAGTTGGGTATCAACGGCGCCACCGTCACGCTGACTCCGAGCGACCTCACAGGAGCCCCTCCGCAAACCATCGTCACCGTGGCCATCAGCGCTCCCTGGAAGCAGAATTCCACCACCTCGTTTCTGGTGCCAGGCTCACTCAACCTTCCCTCGCAAGCCACCCTAATCGTCGAATAGCCGCCTATGCCAACGCGCCACAGAATACACCGCCGCACACATCCGCGGCGCGGGGCCATCTCGGTGCTTGTCGCCGCCACCATCGGCATGCTGCTCATTCTGACGGCCTTCACCGTCAATGTCGCGTACATGCAGTTTGTGCGTCAACAGCTACGTATTGCTTGCGACTCCGCCTCGAAAGCCGCCCTGGTCAACTATGGCGCCACGCAGAGCCAGACCTCGGCCACCGCCTTTGCACGGACCGTCTCGAACAACAACCTGGTGGCGGGCAAACCGCTCAATCTTTCGACCAGCAACATCGTGTTCGGCAATGCCAAGCCGGGGTCCGGTGGCACTTACTCGTTCACCGCCGGCGGATCGCCAATGAACGCCGTGCAGATTTCGGCCAGCGTTAATCCGCCCTTGTTTTTGCAGACATTCTTATCGACCGACTCCTTCAGCCTCTCGGAATCGTCGCTCGCCACCCGCCCCAGCCACGATATTTGCCTGGTGCTCGATCGCTCGGCATCGATGGCCTTCGATCTGAGTAGTAACGAATTCAGCTACCCCGCCGACGTCAGTGCGGGCAAGAACCCACTGCAGGTCTATTTCTCGCCACCCAGCCCTACGGCGAGCCGTTGGCAGGCCCTGACGGTGGCTGTCAACGACTTCGTCAGCACGCTGCAGGCCCGAAAGCTTGATGTGAACGTCGCCCTGGTGACTTATGCCGAGACGTACTCCTTTGGCGCTTACGCCTGCACCGAGGCCTCGCTCGACGTGCCGTTGACGTCGAATTACAGCCAGATTACCGCGGCCATGACCGCCTGGGGGCAGCAGCCGTTGCTCGGCAACACCAATATCGAAGCCGGGCTTGCCTTGGCACAGGCCGAGCTGACCGGGCCACGCTCCAGCGGCAATGCCGACCGCACCATCATTCTGCTGACCGACGGGGTGGCCACTTCGGGCAACACCGATATCGCCAGCCTCACGCTGGCCGATCGTACGAACTCGCAAATTGTCACGCACGTGATTACCTTCGGCGCCGAGGCGGCCTCGGGTTCGGTGCAGGCGCAAATGACGCAGGCGGCGTCGAACGGCAACGGCATGTTCTTCAACGCGCCCACCGCGGCGCAGTTGCAACAGGCCTTTCAAACCATCGCCGACTGTCTGCCGGCGGTGCTGCTGAAATAGGAGCCCTCGCATGATTCGCAGACAGCGGGGTGCGCCGAAGCGGCGCGGTGCGGCCACGGTGGAACTGGCCATTTGCCTGCCCGTGCTGATTACTTTTGTCTTCGCCATCTTGGAGTTTTCGCGCAATTTGCAGCTTCACCAAACGGTGCGCGAGGCCGCCTTTGAGGGCGCGCGGGCCGGCATCGCGCTCGACGCTTCGACATCGGACGTAACCAGCGCGGCGACGGCCATTACGAATTGCGCGGCGATTCAAAACCCGGCGATCACCGTGGTCCCCAATCCGCTGACCTACACCAGTCCCACGGTCAGCGTCACGGTATCGACCACGCCCGCCACGAACGGTTGGTTCCTGAGATTCTTCAACTCCAGCAGCGTGATTTCCGCGACGATCACGCTCAATCGCGAAGTGCAAGCGGTCTCGGTGCCGGGCCCGTGAGGCGGACGGTTAATCGGCTAACTGCGGGCGTTCGGGCTGTGGCGGGGCGTCCATCGTTTAGTCCCGCATTGCCCGAAAAGGACGAGCGGGCGCCCTCCAGCCGCGATGGCGACGAGCCCTTGGAAGAGTTCCCCTGGTTGCCGCAGATGGACACGGATGGACGCGGATGGTTTTTAAAAATCCGCGTTTATCTGCGTTCATCTGTGGCTAGGCTCTTCGGGCGAAGCGCTTGCGTACGCGTGGTTGGGGGCTTTGCGACATCGCCGCAACCACGCTTGGGACGACATGTTGCGAGTAGCGGGGCGTTTGCCGAACTTAATTCTTCAAAACTGATCCGACGGATAACGCCTGACTGCGAACGCGCAAGTGCGTTCGACCGCCTTTGCCCTACACAAGACGGGGGCTGGTGGGTTAAGCTGGTGCGATGCTTCGAATCACGGGTGGCAAAGTTTATGATCCGGCCAATGGCGTCGACGGGGTGGTCCGAGACATCCATGTCTCGGACGGCCGCATCGCCGCGAAGGCGGAAGGCGGCCGCACGATCGACGCGCGGGGCATGATCGTCTTTCCCGGCGGAGTCGATGTTCATACTCACGTGGCCGGCGCGGCGCTGAATTTTGCCCGGGCCATGATTCCCGAAGATCACCGGCGGGCGCAGCAGTTTGTTCGCACGCAAGCGACGCGGGCCGGGCTGGGCGGCTCGACCCCCACGACGTTTGCCACCGGCTATCTGTATGCCGGCATGGGTTGGACCACGGTCAACGAGGCGGCGGTGCCCATTCTCACCGCCAAGCACACGCACGAAGAGCTGCGCGACACGCCGATCGTCGATAAATCGTGCTGCGTGCTGATGGCCAATCACGAGATTGTGCTCGACCTGATCGAGGCGGGCGAGTTGGAGCGTGCCCGGCATGTGGTGGCCTGGCAGATTTGGGCGGCCAAGGCGTATGGCGTGAAGGCGGTGAATCCCGGCGGCGTTGCAGCCTGGAAATATGGCGGCGATGCCAAGACGCTGGGCGAGCCGGTCGAGGGATACAGCAAGGTCACGCCCGCCAAGATCATCGCCAGCCTGGCCCAGATTGTCGACGAACTGCGGCTGCCGCATCCGCTGCACCTGCATTGCAACAACCTGGGAGCGCCGGGCAACATCTCCACCACGCTCGAAACCATGAAGGTGCTGGAGGGCCGCCGAGCGCACATGGCCCACTTGCAGTATCACGCCTATGGCGGCGACGACTGGCACACCATGCGCAGCGAATCGAAGGCGTTGGCCGAATACTTCAACGCCCATCCGAACATGACGGCCGACGCCGGCGCGGTGCTGTTCGGCGACACGGTGACGATCACCGCCGACGGCCCCTGGCAGCATTTGCTCTATCAGCTTACGGGCCGCAAGTGGGGCAACCTGGATGTCGAAAACGAAACCGGCTGCGGCATCGTGCCGT
Source organism: Pirellulales bacterium (assembly GCA_036379195.1). GTDB lineage: Bacteria > Planctomycetota > Planctomycetia > Pirellulales > JAICIG01 > JAICLL01. The sequence continues at coordinate 5,682 of DASVHB010000672.1, read as the reverse complement.
ACACTTACCGGCCCAACAACCTGGTGAACGCCGTGCAGTGGGCCGTGGGGCTGGAGCTGCTGCTGTTGATCGACGACCCGTGGCGGATTTTTTTAACCACCGATCATCCCAACGGCGCGGCGTTCTGGCGGTATCCCGAGATTATTCAGCTTTTGATGGACGTCGATTTCCGCCGCGAGTGCCTGAAAAAATTGCCGCCCAAGGCGCAAAAACGGATTGTGCTGGGAGAGCTTGATCGGCAGTACACGCTGTCGGACGTTGCTATTCTTACGTCGGCCGGGCCGGCGCGGGCGCTAGGTCTACCGCAGAAGGGGCACTTGGGCGTGGGCGCCGATGCCGATGTGGTCATTTATGAGGAAGACGCTGACGTGCGGCGCATGTTCAGCTATCCGCGGTATGTGATCAAAGGCGGCGAGGTAGTGGTCGAGGAAGGCGAGATCCGCGCCACGCCCGCCGGTCGCGGGCTGATGGTGCAGCCGTCGTATGACGAGACGACCGAAGAGTTTTTGCGGCCCTTGTTCCAGCAATATTACACGATGTCGTTTGACAATTACCCTGTGGAAATGCACCGCGTCGCGGAACCCGTAATCACCGCCTGTGGGTCTGAGTGAAGTGAAGAGTGAAAAGTGACGGGCGTCCGCCCGCTATCTAGTACCTTAAATCCTGCCCCAACCCCCAATCCCCAACCCCCAACCCCCAATCCCCAATCCCCAACCCCCCTTGCTCAGCCTCACGCTCAAACACGAACTGCCGGTGCCGCTGGAAGCCGAAGTGCTCACGCCCGACCAGGTGGCTGGTTTGTCGCTGGCCGAGGTTGGTGCGCTGCCGGTCTACTTGGGCAAACGGAAAAGCAGGCTCGATGATTTTTTCGAGATCGACGGCGAGCCGAGCGATGAGCTGGTGATTCACGCCGAAGGCCAGCGCATCAAGTCGATCGGTCGCGGCATGACGCGAGGCCGCATCACCATTCACGGCAATGCCGGCATGCACCTGGGCGCCCAAATGTCGGGCGGAACGATTGAGGTCTTTGGCAATGCCTCCGATTGGGTCGGCGGCGAGATGTCGGGCGGGCTGATTCACGTGCATGGCAATGCCGGCGGGCAGGTCGGCGCGGCGTACCGCGGCAGCCTGTCGGGCATGCGCGGCGGAACGATCATCATTGACGGCGCGGCCGGCATGGAGATTGGCATGCGCATGCGGCGGGGCACAATTGTCGTCGGCGGGCCGGTCAAAGATTTTGCCGGCCTGCAAATGAAGGGCGGCAGTCTTTTTTTGCTCTCTGGGGCCGAGCTCCGCACCGGCGCCTGGATGTCGCGGGGCACCATCGTTTCGCTGGTTCCGCTGCGGCTGCTGCCGACGTTTGCGTATGCCTGCACCTATCAGCCGCTGTTTTTGCGTATCTACGCCCGGCAACTGGCCGGGTTGGGAATCTCTATCCCCCACGACGGTGTGGCTGGCAACTACCGCCGCTTCACCGGCGACACGGCCGTCCCTGGCAAGGGCGAGCTGCTCATTTGGCAGCAGGCGAAATAGCCGACCGCAGCGCTGTAACCCAGCATGGGTTTCAGTCTACTTTACTGCTGCGGACCAGAAAAAAGGCTTGAAAGCGCGGCACGGTGAGATCGGGACACCGGCCGCCGCGCGCGTGCGTATGGCCATTCGACCGAGTTTCCTGATCATCGGTGCCATGAAGTGCGGCACCACCAGCCTTTATGAGCTGTTTCGGCAGCATCCCCAGATTGGGATGAGCCGCGAGAAAGAGCCGGCTTTTTTTGCGGCGGAAGATGCTTTCGCCAACGGCTGGGGGTGGTACGAGTCGCTCTTCGCCCAGGTGGCCGACCGCCCCGCGCTGGGCGAGGCGAGCACGTCATATTCCAAGCGGTTCCGCTTTCCGCGGGCTGCCCCGCGCATTGCCCGCTACCTGCCCGACGCAAAGTTAATCTATGTGGTTCGCGATCCGATCGAGCGGATCGAATCGCAATGGATGCACGGCATGCACCAAGGGTGGCACGACCGGCGCTTCGACCGGGCCCTGGAAGACCCCGGCCTGATCGACCCCAGCCGCTATTGGGCGCAGATCAGCGCCTATCGCCGTTACTTTGCCGATGAGCGGATCTTGGTGCTGTTCTTCGAAGATTTCAAAGCCGACCCGCAGCGGTTTTTGGCACGCTGCTTTCGTTTCATCGGAGTCGATTCGTCGTTCGTGCCCAAGGGGCTTCGCCAGCCTCGCAACCCCTCGGCGATGCACGAAAGCGATGCCCCCGCGCTCAAGGCGTTGCGACGCTTGCCGGCCTTCGGCACGGCAGTTCGTGTGCTGCCCGAGCGCTGGCGGGCCGCCATTCGTGGGCGGTGGTTTACGCGCCGGTCGGGCGCGCGTCCGGCTTGGTCCGATGAGCAATTGCGCAAGGTGCAATGGCAAATCGGCGATGATGTGCGCACCTTCTTATATTTCTACGGCAAGCCGCTCGACTATTGGGATCTTGGCGAAGCCGAGACGGCCGAAACGGCCCCGTGGGCGGCACGGGCGATCGTGCCGATCCGCAGCCCCTTGGCATTCTTGCCGCTGCCGCAGTCGAGTGATGCGATGTCGCTCGGCTGATGGGCGAAAAGCGTTCGACCAGCCCGGCTGATGGCCATGGCGCGCTGCCGCCGGGCCTGCTCGTAACACGCTCGGATGCGCCGCTCGACCTCGGCAATCAATGCGCGTTCATCGAGTCGCTCGATTTCGTCGGGCAAGATTGCCGCGCCGAAATGAATGTGAACGGTACTTGTGCTGGGAAGCAATCGGCGGCGCGGCCAGGCATCGTAGGCGCCGGCGATGCCCGCCGGCACCAACGGCACCTTCGCCCGGCTGGCCAGCGCACTAAAACCAGGCTTAAGCGGCGCCACTTCGCCGTCGCGCGTCCGCGTGCCTTCGGGAAAGATCAGCACCATCTCGCCGCGCTTCAAACGCCGCAGAGTCTCTTTCAAGCCGGCCAGGCCCAGTCCATCGCGATCGATGGCGATGGCGTCGAGCGATTGAATCAGCCAGCGGAAAGGCGCGAAGCCAAACAGCGTCTGCCGGGCCAGATAGTTCAGCCGCCGATCGCACGCCAGGCCGACCAGCACCGGGTCGAAGTGGCTCTGATGATTCGAGAGCACGAGCGCGCCGCCGACAGCGGGCACGTGGCGTCGGCCGCTGACGCGAACCTGCAACAGTACCGTGGCCAACAGCCGGCAGGTGATGTGCAGAAAGCCGTACCACAGCCGCTTGAGTAATGAACGCTGCATCGCCTCACGCCATTCTGGCCCGGACCAACGCCTCGAGCCGATCGACGACTTCGTCGGGCCGCAGGCCGTCGGTGATGACTTCGATGGCGTCGGGGGCGGGCCGCAGCGGACCGACGGCGCGGTTGGCGTCGCGCTGGTCGCGCTGCGTCTGTTCGGCCAGTACCTGCTCGTACGAAGCCGTTTCGCCGCGTCGCTGCAAGTCGAGCAGCCGGCGTTGAGCTCGCTCGGCCGGACTGGCGGTGAGAAAGATCTTGCACTCGGCGTTGGGAAAGACCACGGTCCCCTGATCGCGGCCCTCGGTGACCACCCGCCCGCCGGCCGCCGCCCGACGTTGCAGCTCGACCAGATGCTCGCGCACCGCCGGGTTGTTGGCGGCGTAGTGGGTTACGGTGGTGACGGCCAGCGTGCGGATTTCGCCGGTGACATCCTCGCCATCGACCAGCACCTGGCTTTCCCCGACTTCGATTTTCAGCTCCCGCGCAAGGCGAGCGAGGGCCTCGGGTTCGTCCCAGCAAAGGCCGCGGCGCAGGGCGGCGTGTGCCACGGCCCGGTACATGGCGCCGGTGTCGAGAAATCGAAAAGCTAGCCGGCGGGCCAGCGCCCGGGCCGCGCTGCTTTTGCCCGCCCCGGCGGGACCATCGATGCAGATAATCATGGGCGATTCAGCGGATTTCAACAAACTGCGCAAGTATAGCGGGTCAGACGCGATGGTAGCAGAGGTTCGGCTGGGCGGAATTTTGCCTTGCGGCCCCGTGGCTTTTTGCCTATGGTGCCGCCCTCGTCGCCTACCTCACTTCTCGCTCATGAAGCCCCCGTTACGCACCATCGCGGTGTTGGTGTCAGCCGCTTGCGCCGCGGGCGGCTGCGCGGCGTTCGATCGGCCAGCGAGCAAGGCCGAGCAGGCATTCGATTCGGCAGCGAGCCAGCCGCCCGCGGCATCGAATGCCTCGCAAGGTCCAGCGTCGAAGTCGGCCCAGCAGTGGCCCCAAACACAACCTTCGTCCGCGCCCCAATCTGGCGATCGCGCGGCGACGAACGCACCGGGCGGCACGGTTCCGGCCACGGCAAAACTGGCTGGCGATCCAACGGGGCAGGTGGCCACGACTCCCGCAGCTTCCCCCGCCGATCCCAAGGCATTGGGCGATGTCCTCGCCGAACTTGCGGCCATGGGCGCCATTGAGCCGCAGGCCCAACAACAGTTGATCGAAGACCTACGCACCACCGACCCTGCGTTGTGGCCGGGTGTCGTCGACACCTTCCGCGCGTCGCTGGCATACCGGCGCCGCGCCGCCGAACGCGCCAAAGCCGCCGCGAGAGTCGATGCACTTGCCGATTCGACGGCCGGCGCCTCTCTCGCCAATCCCTCAGACCCGGCCCGGCCAACGTTCGATGCTCGTTCAGCAACGCGGCCGACCGCCGCGAATGACCCGCCCTTGCCGGCAAACACCGTAACCGCCGCCGCACCGCCGCCGCCAGTTGAGCCAGCCGGTTCGACAGCATCCGTTGTGCAGCCGACGAGCCACCTGACGCCTACCACGGCGACTGCTCCCGCGACAGGTTGGCAACAGCAACTTGGCCCGGCCATTGTCGAGTTGGAGAAACAGACCCGCGCGCCGGCTGGCGACGCCGAGGCAGTTTCCCGACATGTCTGGCTGCGAATGCTCTATCTCGCGGCCGGGCGGCGCGACGACGCCCTGAAGCCAATACCGGGCATCGCGCCCGCTCAGCAAGATTATTGGTCGAAGCAGATCTTCGCCCTGGCCACCTATCTCGATAGCCAGCGCGCTGGAGACCCCAACATCCGGGCCGCCGAGGCCGTGCAGCATCTCACACGGGCGGCCTCTTCACGAGCGCAGCAGGCGCCGTTAACGGTTCGCAACCTGGCGTTCTGCAGTTCGGTTGAGAGCTATGGCGTCCACAAGCGAATCGAGCAGCATGAATTCACGCCGGGGCAAGAGCTGCTGGTGTACGCCGAAGTCGAGAACTTTAAGAGCGACGAAACGGCTGAGGGTTTTCACACGGCATTGCAGCCCAGCTACCAGGTTCTTGACAGCCAGGGCCAGCGCGTCGCCCACGAAGAGCTGCCGCTGACCGAGGAAACCTGCCACAACCGCCGCCGCGACTACTTTGTGCGGTACTTTCTCACGTTGCCGAAATCTATTTATGACGGCACCTATACGCTTGAATTGACGATCGAAGACACCCTGGCCCGCAAAATAGGCCAGTCGAAGATCGAGTTCACCATTAAGCATAAAAAATAGCCTGCGCAGGGGTGCGGAGGTTACAATCTCCTTGCCGGGGCTCGCCTTTGAATGCTTGTAGGGTGGGCCGAGCGCAGCGAGTCCCACCATCCGGGCGGCAATACGCGCGAGCAGCGATGCGACCAAAAAGGTGGGACTCGCTGCGCTCGGC
>DASVHB010000671.1:0-7911 GCA_036379195.1 Pirellulales bacterium | reverse complement strand
AAGGCGAGGAGGTCGTCGGCCAGCGCGTTCGCGCCAAGATCGTGAAGAACAAGGTGGCGCCCCCCTTCCGCGTCGCCGAGTTCGACATGATGCATAACAACGGCATCAGCTACGAAGGTGACGTGCTCGACCTGGCATTGGCGCAAAAGCTGATCGTGCGGTCGGGTACGTGGTTCCGCTATGGCGAAATGCAGTTAGGACAGGGGCGCGAGCGGGCCCGCGCCTTCCTGGAAGAAAACCCCGCCCTGGTGGCCGAATTGCGAGAGAAAGTCATGGCGGCCGGCGCGACGGCCGGTCCCCCCGTGGCAGCCGCTGGCGACGCCGACGGCCAGCCAGACGAATAATTGGGAATGCCGCGCCTCACCGGAGTCGGCCGCGTTCCCCCAAATCGAACAGAGGCACGAACCGATGAGGCCAATCGCACCGTGGTTGCTTGCGTTGTTGGGTGGTCTGCTTTCGGCGCCCGCGGTGGCTCAGCCGCCGGCGGGCGACGAGCGGCAGGCCGCGGCCGATCTGGAACTGATCTCGGCCTTGGAGCGCGTGGTCGCCCGCGCCATCGAGCGCAGCGAGCGCTCGGTCGTGAGCATCGCGCGCAAAGCCAAAGCGCCCGATTACACGGCCGACTCGCATCCGTTCCCCAACCTTTCGAGCGAACGCGGGCAGATCAGCCACGATCCGCGCAGCCCCGACTTTGTGGCCAGCGGTTTCGCCACGGGGGTGGTGCTCGACCGCTCGGGCCTGGTGCTGACGAACCACCATGTGCTGGGCGAAGATCCGGAAGAAAATGAAATCTTCGTGACCACGTCGTCGCGCAACGTCTTCCGGATGCGGGTGAAGGCCAGCGACGAGCGCAGCGACCTGGCCGTGTTGACGCCGCTGCAGCCGGGCGCGGCGCGCGGCGGTGATTTCATTCCCATCGAGTTTGGCGACGCCGCCACCCTGCGCAAGGGGCAGATTGTCATCGCCTTGGGCAATCCCTATGCGATCGCCCGCGACGGCCAGGTAAGTGCAAGCTGGGGCATCGTGTCGAACCTAGGGCGCAAGGCGATCGGTCCCCGGCCGATCACCATGGCCCCGAAGGAAAAAACGTTGCACGAGCTTGGCACGTTGATCCAAACCGACGCCAAACTGAATCTGGGCACCAGCGGAGGCGCGCTCATTAATCTACGCGGCGAAATGGTGGGGCTGACCACTTCGCTGGCGGCGACGGCCGGCTTTGAACAGGCCGCCGGCTACGCCATACCCATCGACAAGGCGTTTCTGCGCATTATCGACAAGCTAAAAGAGGGCCGCGAAGTGGAGTATGGTTTGCTCGGCATTGTGCCAGGCGATTTGCCGCTCGGCTCGCTGCACGGCGGGCCGGCGCGCACCAAGGTCGATCAGGTGTCGGCCTTTTCGCCGGCGGCCAAAGCGCGAATCCAACGCGACGACCTGGTGACGCACGTCGACGGTCAGCCCATTTTCGACGCCGACGGTCTGCGGCTCCATGTGGGCAGGCTGCCTCCCGACGCCGTGACCACCTTGACCATTGTGCGCAACGGCCAGACTTCGCAGCGGCGAGTCGCGCTGACCAAGTTTCCCACTTCGTTGACGCAAATCGTCACCGAGCGGCCGGCGAGTTGGCGCGGAGTGCACGTCGATTACCTGTCGGCGGTGCTCTTGCGGCAAGGCCGCGAGTTGCTGCCTTTCGGAGCAGGGCCGGATTACGGCGCTCTGGCCAGGGGTGGCGTCGCCGCGCGCGACGTGGAGGAAGGCACCCCCGCCTGGCAAGCCGGCCTGCGGCGCGGCGCGATCATCAGCCACGTCGGCAAGACGCCGGTGGAAACACCCGAAGACTTCCGCCGTGCGGTGGCCGACATCGAGGGACAGGTCGAATTACGGCTCATCGACGAGCAGGGCCGCAGTCAGACCGTCAGCGTTCCGGCGGCTGCGGATGGTCCGCCAGAGAAAGTGCCGTGAATGCGATCGTTCTTGATATCGGGCCGCCTCAGGTGATGCCGTCGTTCTAGCCGGCGCGACGGTTGCGGGCTATCATCAGCGGCTTGAAATTTCCGATCGTTCTCGCGCCAGCAATGGCCAGCGCTTTATGAAAACCGACGAACTACGCGAAAAATATCTCAGCTTCTTCGAGTCCAAGGGTTGTACCCGACGGCCCAGCGACGTGCTGGTGCCCAAGTGGGATCCTTCGGTGCTGTTCACGCCGGCGGGCATGAACCAGTTCAAAGACCATTTTCTCGGCAAGTGCAAGCTGGAGTTCACCCGCGCCACCACCTGCCAGAAATGCCTCCGCACGGGCGACATCGACAACGTGGGCCGCACCGCCTACCACCACACGTTTTTCGAGATGCTGGGCAACTTCAGCTTTGGCGACTATTTCAAACGCGACGCCATTCATTGGGCCTGGGAATTTCTGACCAGCAAAAAGTGGCTCGGCCTCGCTGCCGACCGGCTAAGCGTTTCGGTCTATCACGACGACGACGAAGCGGCCGACATCTGGTCGCGGGAGATTAAGCTTTCGCCGGAGCGGATCGAACGGATGGGCGAGGACGACAACTTCTGGCCCGCTGGCGCGCCCAGCCAGGGACCCGACGGCGTCTGCGGCCCGTGCAGCGAGATTTTTTTCCATCCTGGCGAAGGCGGCGCGGTCGAAATCTGGAACCTCGTGTTCACGCAGTTCAACCGCGTGGGCGACCCGCCGGGTAACCTGCGTCCCTTGCCCAGCAAGAACATCGACACCGGCATGGGGCTGGAACGCACCGCCGCCGTGCTGCAGAAAGTCGACACCAACTTTCACATCGACATCCTGCGGCCGCTCGTGGAGGCCGCCGCCGAAGTGTGCGGGCAGAAATACGATCCGGCCAGCGACAACGGCCGCCGGCTGCGCCGCATTACCGACCACGTGCGGGCCTGCGCCTTCGCCATTCACGAAGAAGTCATTCCCGGCCCCAAGGCCGAAAAATATGTCATCAAGCGGCTCTTGCGCCGCGCCGTGCTCGATGGGCGACAGATGGGCATGCGCGGGCCATTTTTGTTCCGGCTGGCGCCGGTCGTCGCGCAAATGATGCGGCAGCCGTATCCAGAACTGTCGCAAACCGTCGATCGCGTGAGCCAGGTCATCGAAAAGGAGGAAGATAATTTCTTTTCGACGATTGACGGCGGCTTGGACCGCATCGAGCGGACTTTTGCAAGCATGAAGCGCGAGGGGCGGATGATGGTCTCGGGGCACGAGGCCGCCGAAATGTACACCACCCACGGCTTTCCGCCCGAGCTGTTCGAGACGCTGGCGGCGGAGCATAACTTTACCTTCGATTGGGACGGCTATCGCCAGGCGATGGAAGAGCATGGCAAGATCTCGGGCGGCGACCGCAAGCAAGAGCTGTTCAAGTCCGGCCCGCTCGATGGCTTGAAAAAGGCCATGCACGGCAGCGAGTTTCTGGGCTACGAGCAGACCGAAGCCAAGGCGAAAGTGGTCGGCCTGATCGCGCACGACCGGCTGTGCGACCAGATCGACGAGATCAACCACAAAGATCCCATCGTGGTGGTGCTCGACCAGTCGCCCTTTTACGGCGAGAGTGGCGGGCAGGTGGGCGACACCGGCGAGATCGTCGGCGATGACATGCGTTTTGAGGTCATCGACACACAAAAAGAGAGCAACTTCATTCTGCATCGCGGGCATTTGCGCCAGGGCGTCATTCGCCAAGGGGCGATGGTCACCGCCCGAGTCGATGGCCAGCGGCGACAGGCCATCCGCCGGGCGCATTCGGCCACGCATATGTTGCACTACGCCCTGCAAAAGCATTTGGGCAAACATGCACAGCAGCAAGGATCGAAGGTCGACGCCGATTGGCTGCGGTTCGATTTCGCCAACCCGCACAGCGTCTCGCGCGACGAGCTGGCCAAGATCGAAGACGAAGTCAACGCCCGGATCGTCGCCGCCGAGCCGGTGCGCTGGACCACCTTACCGATTGCCGAAGCGCGGCAGGCCGGAGCCATGATGCTATTTGGCGAAAAATATCCCGACCTGGTGCGGATGGTTTCGATGGGCGAGTTCAGCAAGGAACTATGCGGCGGCACGCACCTGGACAACACGGGGCAGGTGGGCCTGTGCCGGATCATCGCCGAAGAAAGCGTGGCGGCGGGCACGCGGCGCATCACCGCGCTGACTGGCAAGCAAGCGCTCGACCGGCTTCGCACGAGCGAAACCGCCCTGGCCGAAGCCGCAACGGCGCTGCGCGTGCCTCCGGCTGAAGTGCCGCACCGCGTGGCCGCGCTGGTCAAGGAAGTCCGCGAACTGAAAAAGCAATTGGCGTCGGGCGGCAAAGTGGCCGGGGCCTCGGCCGACGAGTTGCTTGCCGCGGCGCACGATGTGGGCGGGGCAAAACTGATCGTGGCCGACGTGCCCGAAGCCACCGCCGACGGCCTGCGGCAACTGATTGACCAGCTCCGCCGCAAAGCCGGTTCTGCCGCCGTGCTCTTGACCAGCAGTGCGGAGGACAAAGTGGTGTTGGTGGCCGGCGTCACGCGCGATTTGGAAGGCAAGGGCATGAACGCCGGCACGTGGGTCCGCGAGGCGGCCAAGGTCGTGGGCGGCAGCGGTGGCGGCCGGGCCGACATGGCGCAGGCCGGTGGCAAAGATCCCGCCAAGCTGCCCCAGGCCCTCGAAGTCGCGCGGACAAAAGCCCGAGAACAACTGGGAAAGAATCGCTGAGGCACATCCGGGCTCCACCCGCGCATCGAAGAACCCTGATCCGCTACCAACCCCTAACCCCTAACCCCTAACCCCTAACCCCTAACCCCTAACCCCTAACCCCTAACCACTAGCCCCAACCCCAGCCACCTCGCCCATGCCCCATGCCGCTTCAGCCGCCAAGTTCGTCGCCAACGAGGCGCGGGCGCATTGGCACGATCAGGCGCTCTGGTTTGTGCGGGCGAAGCGCGACAGGGCGGCCCAAACACTGCCCGAGTGGGAGTCGCTGCGCGAGACGGCGTCGCACATCAAAGCTCACACCATCTCGCGGCTGGCCGATTATCTGGAGCAGTTTGCCGAACAGGCGACCCGGCTGGGGGCGCACGTACATTGGGCGCGGCACGCCGCCGAGCACAACCAGATTGTGCTGGACATCTTGCAGCGGCACGACGTGCGGCGCGTGGTGAAAAGCAAGTCGATGCTCACCGAAGAGTGCCACTTGAACCCATTCCTCGAACGGCATGGCATCGAAGTGGTCGACACCGACCTGGGCGAGTGGATTGTGCAGCTTCGGGGCGAGTCGCCCAGCCACATTGTGCTGCCGGCCATCCACATCAAAAAAGAAGAAGTCGGGCAGTTGTTCCACGAGCGGCTGGGCACCGAGGCCGGCGCCAGCGAACCCAAATACCTGGCCGAAGCCGCCCGGCGCCGCCTGCGCGAATGCTTCATGCGGGCCGACGCGGGCATCACCGGTGTCAACTTTGCCGTGGCCGAAACCGGCGGCTTCGTGGTTTGCACCAACGAGGGTAACGCCGATCTGGGAGTCTCGCTGCCCGGCTTGCACATCGCCTGTCTCGGTATCGAAAAGGTCATTCCACGGGCCAAAGACCTGGGCGTGTTTTTGCGGCTGCTGGCCCGCTCGGCCACCGGGCAGCCCATCACCACATATTCGTCGCACTTTCACGGACCGCGGCCCGGCGGCGAGTTGCACCTGGTGCTGGTCGACAATGGCCGCACCGACATACTGGCCAGCGACGAGTTTCGACGCTCGTTGTCGTGCATCCGTTGCGGGGCCTGCATGAACACTTGCCCGGTATATCGCCGCAGCGGCGGACATAGCTACGCGACGACGGTGCCCGGCCCGATCGGTTCGATTTTGGCGCCGGCGCGCGACGCGCGCACCCACGCCGGCTTGCCGCACGCTTGCAGCCTGTGCGGCTCGTGCACCGATGTTTGCCCGGTGAAGATCGATTTGCATCATCAACTGCTCACCTGGCGGCGCGAGCTCGCCGTGCGCGGCTTGCTGCCCTGGCACAAACGGTGGTCCATGCGACTGGCCGGCTTCGTGCTGCGGCATGGCTGGCTCTACCGGCTGACGGGCAAGCTGGCTCGGACCATCGTGCCCTGGCTGCCTCGCTGGCTGATTTACCATCGCTTCAATCCTTGGGGAAAGCAGCGCGAGTTGCCGCCATTTCCCCGGCACAGCTTCCGCGAGCTTTACCGGCGGCGCCATGCAAAATAACGAGGCAAACGGCCCCGAAGCGCGCGTCTCCATCTTGTCGGCCATCCGCCGTCAACCGCTGGCGGCCCAGTCGCTGCCCAGCTTGAACCAACTCTGGATTCGCTATGACGATCCGGCGGCGCAGTTTGCCGAGGTCTTGCAGTCAGTCGGCGGGCGATGTGTGCCGGTGGACGATGTCGAGCATCTAGGGCGCGAACTGGCCGAGATGCCGCAATACGCCTCGGCCGCGCAAATCTGCTCGCTGGTACCAGGCGTGGCGAGGGCGAACGTCGATCTGGATGCGATCGACGATCCGCACTTGCTGGAGACGGTCGATTTCGCCATCTTGCCCGGCGAGTTTGCCGTGGCCGAAAACGGCGCCGTCTGGGTCAGCGACGCCGGCATGAAGCACCGGGCGATTGTTTTCATTGCCCAGCACCTGGCCTTGGTGGTTCCGGCGGGCGCGATGGTGAGCAACTTGCACGAGGCGTACGAGCGACTGAGCTTCAGCCAGCCGGGCTTCGGAGTATTCATCTCCGGTCCGTCGAAGACAGCCGATATCGAGCAATCGCTGGTCATCGGGGCGCACGGACCACGCTCGCTGACGGTGTTCCTGCTCTCAGCAGGATCGTCACTTGTAGCCACAAGCCTATGTGAACAAACGCTTTACGTAAAACATCGAAGCCGGCGTCATGTGTCCGCTGGCGGGAATCTTCTAACGTACGGCGGAGCTGATCAAACGTCTGGAGTATTGCAAAGGACTGACATCGTTTGAATCGGAAACGGTCAACGTGACCAGGCGCGTGATTACTGCATCGGCTCCTATTCTTGACTTTGTAAAGCAGGTCGTTCCGCGCAGCCAGCCGGAGCCGTGGCTCAAGAAACAGATGCTCATCGTTGATCGAAAGCCCACGGTGGCTGGAGTTCTGCTCTTCGCCGACGAGCCACAGGCGGTGTTGCCCAAGCGGTCTGGGGCGAAGATTTACCGTTATAAAACGACTGGGAAGCACGGATTCCGCGAGGCCCTTGCGTTTAATCCCATCACCGTCGAAGGTTGGCTGCACAAGCAAATCCGCGAGGCCGTCGAAATCACGACGAGAGAGGTTGAGCGCATTCCGGCATTCTGAATAAATTTCCTGATCCACCAAACAAAGACGTGGGCGAAGGATTAAATACCGCTTATGCCGCGATGCACAAGCTGGGATTGCGGGAGCCCATCATTGAAGAGCGAGATAATTCGGTGCTGGTGACCCTGAAGCACGAGAAGTTGGCATCGCCGGAAGAAGCGATTCTCGACTATTTGCAGGAGCATCCTTGGATCAATAATTCCAGGGCTCGCGCCATCACGCACATTGCCGAGGATCATAAGATTCGGGCGATCTTCAGGAAGATGGAATCGAGAAACTTGATCGAGCGGACGGCGGACTCGGTGACGAGCAATACTCGATACCAGATCAAGCGGCGCAGCTAGCCTAATCTTCATCGAAGTATTGCTACGCGGCGATGATCATGCGGCAACAGGTGGGACTCGCTGCGCTCGTACTACCCTGGGCTGCGCAAAATGTGTGATCGTAGTGGCTCAGTCTTGATCCTGTTTTTGTTCCGCCAAGATGCCACCGGCTTGCCCGGTTGGAGCTTCACGCTGGCCGTCTACAGCTAGGCCGTTATCCCCGTCTTCTCCTTCGTCGTGTACCGCCGGCTGGCCGCCCGCCTGCGGCGGGCG
>DASVHB010000670.1:0-3072 GCA_036379195.1 Pirellulales bacterium | reverse complement strand
TGTCTGGGCGTCGAGGACCGGGTTGAATTGCACCAGGGGATTTTCCGGGAGACCTTTGACAAGCTTTCAGGCGACAATCGCCGCTTTTCGTTCGCCCATATTGATGCGAACCTTTATCAGAGCACGCTGGATGCGTGCCGATTCGTGATGCCACGAATAGCGGCGGGCGGCGCCGTGGTGTTCGACGATTATCACGGCCCCTGCGACCTCGGAGCGCGGTTGGCTATCGACCAGTTCCTGGCGCCGATGAGTCTGCAACCGCGGCGGCTGGCGGGTAGTTCGGCGGTGCTGTGGAAATAGTTGGTGGTTGGTGGTGACGTTTATGAACACCGCATTCCGCACTCCGAACTCCGCACTTGCATCGCCAAGGCGCTGCCCCAGCCACCGGCTGTTGGCCTCTAGCGCTTGGCCGCCAAACTTTGAAACCCGGAATCCTGAATCCCGAATCCTTCGCTGAACCCTGAACTCTGAACCCTGAACCCTTTCCGCCAGGGAAGGAATGGTGAGCCACAGATGAACGCAGATGAACGCGGATGGAGTGATCTGTGTTCATCCGCGTTCATCCGTGGCTAATGTCTGCGGTTGAAAGTGATTCAACAGCCGCTGGGTGATACCCCGCCGAATAGGCCAGCAATTGCTCGCCGAGCAGCAGGCCCACCAGACAATAAACAATCCACGGACTCAGGTTTGCGCCCGCCAGTTCGTGCGTCGTCAATTGAAACTGCCGGGCGAGACTATACTCAAATGGTATGCCCTCCAGCCTGGTTTCCAATTCGTCGGAGGACACGGTGGCGAGGTTGCCTTCGGCCGCCTCGACGTTGAAGGCCAACTGGCGGACCTCCGGCGTGCCTTCGACCGTCGTCAATTCCCGTTGATAGACGCCGCTGGTGGCAGTTTCGGGAAACGAAGTGCGCAGCTTGTCGCTGTCGGCAACTTGAACGGCGTTGGTCACGATCGTGCCGCCTTCCGAGGGCGGGCCTCCCTCGCGCTCGTCGGACGGGGCGAGCAAGCGCACCTCGCTCTGATAGCGGCCGGGGTCAAGCTCCAGCTCGATGGGCGTGCCCACCAGCCGCTGCACGTCGGTCGCCGGGGGCGAGGCCAGGTAAGATTGCATCTCGAGCATGGCGACCACGAAGCTGGGGTTGCGACCCCAGTTGTTCCAGGTGGGCGCGGCGGTGGTGGTGAACGCCACCACGCGGCCCTCGCCAAACTTCCGCTCGACCGCCAGCGGAGCGCCGTTGCGCAGCCGGGCCAGCATGCGCGTGCTCGAATCGGCCGGCGGCGACCAGGTTTTGGGCACGGCCATGTACCAGTCGATCAAGACGCCGGTCAGATAGCTATTTTTCTCGCCCGCAAAAACACGAAAAATCGGATGGTCGCTCACTTCGAAATCGGCGCCTTTTTCCAAACGATCGACCAGAAGCTGCGTTTTGGCGCCCAGTGGCATGGGAAACGCCCCTTCGCCGTCGCGATACAGCGCGTCGTTATAAAAGCCGGCCCGGCAAGCGTCGCCCAGAAACACCCCCAGCCCGCCGCCCTGGCGAACAAAGGCTTCGAGCGCTTCGATGGCTTGTGCATCGAGATGACCGATATCAAGCAGATACACCGCCTGAAACTTATCGAGCGGCTTGCGATTCAGATAGCTGGGCGGCTCGATCTGCGGATCGATGCCGGTTTTCACCGCGCCGCCGGGCGCCAGCGCCGCCGCCAGATAACGGGCGCCGGCCGTATCGACGCTACCATCGACCAGCAGCACGGGCACGGTGGGCGGCAATTCGACCACCGCGAACCGCAGGTTGTCGGCTGCCACCGGGTCGCTGGCCAGGCTGGCGGCAATGGTGTGCTCGCCGGCGGTCGGAAAGAAGACGCTGAACCGCCGCGTCTCGCGCTGGCCCGGTGCGATGCGGTCGATCGACAGCGCGGGCCGGGCCTGGCCGTCTTCCTGCAACAGCACGGTGACGCTTTCCGCCGGTTCGCTGCCGTAGTTGGCCACGGTCACGGCCATGTAAAACGGCACTCCGGCGGCGCGAGTGCCCCGCAGCGGTTCGAGCGCCGCGATGCTCAGGTTGCCACGGGCCGCATCGACGCAGTTAATCAGCCGCAATCGCGCCCCGGAGCGATCGAGCCGGCTCATCGTCTTTGCCAACTCATCGGGTTCGTCCCAGTCGTTGGCGCGAAAATCGGAGATCAGGTAGATGACCCGTTCTTCGTCGGTATGTTGCTGCGAAAGCGTTTCGATCGCCCGCAAGGCGGCGCCGGGACCTATCGCTTGCTGCGAAGGATGCATGGTCCGCAGGGCGTCTTGCAGCCGCTGGCCGAAATCGGTGGTGACTTTTTCCTGCGAGAAGTCGGCGGGCGCGGCGTCGCTGGCGCGCCCGGCGCGCGAAAACCGCAACAGCGTGAACGACTGCCCCAGCGGCTGGCGCGACAGCTCTTCGCCGATTCGGGCGACGGCCGTCTTGGCTTCGTCGAAGGCGCTGGTGTTCGACCAGCGGTCGGACATCGAGAAGCTATCGTCCAGAAGCACGATGTGCTGCGATTTCTGCCCGCCCAGCAAGCGGCCCAATTCGTTGCAGCCGAGCGGCTGAGCCACCAGCAGCACGACGCCGGCCACGGCCGCCATGCGCAGCAACAGCAGCAGCAATTGCTTGAGCTTGATCCAGGTGCTGTTGCGGCGTTGGCTTTCGAGCAGAAACTCCATGGCGGCCCACGGCACGCGGCGATGGCGCAGCAGGTTGATCAGGTGGATCAACACCGGCACGGCCACCAGCAGCGAGCCCCACAGGGCCAGCGATGGGTTGATGAAATCAAGCATTCCTATGAATAGTTCTATCGCAACTAGGTTGATCCGTTCGCTTCATTTCATCTCCCCATCCCCCGTCATCTCCTTATCTCCTCTCAGTAAGGAGGAGATTTGGAGATGGATGGAGATCTGGAGATCACAACGAAGAAAATAGGCATCGACGCATGACCCGACGTAGGGTGGCCGAGCGCCCGACGAGCAGGGAGGCGCGGCGCCGCCCCTCGCGGAACGGCACGGAGTCCGTTCCCTACAGACCTTAAGCGGTGAGT
>DASVHB010000669.1:0-8698 GCA_036379195.1 Pirellulales bacterium | reverse complement strand
TAATGTTGCTCACTTGAAAACCTCCGTGCTTTTGTGGCGGCTTTGTTGCGACTAACACAAATACGCTGCAAAACGCCGGGGGTTTTCAAGATTTTTGTCCGCTACGCCGCCACGCCCCGCTCCGGGCACGCTGGTTTAAGGTCTAGTCCCACTCATCAAGCGCGCCGCCTTGAAACGCCGCATCCGTGGCAAACCGATCTTCGGAGACAATCTCTCGCAACTGGTCGATGCGCTCGCGCAGTTTGTCTGCGCCCGTGACTTGGTATCCTTGCGTCTCAAACATGCCGGCGATGTCGTCCAACTCGGCCCCGCAGCGGGCCGCCTCTTCGACGACGGAGATAAAATAACTGAACGTCGCGCTTGAATTCGGGAATTGCGCATGCTCGCAGTAGTGGGCGAAAAGCTCCGATGCGGTCTGCGAGAGCCGCAGCCATTCATTGACAAGATCCTCGATCTTCCAGACAGCGCGTACGGCAGCGTGATGCTGCTTCCAGCACTCTACGAGCTTCACGACGCCCTTGGCCTGGAGGTCGAATTCTTTGATGGTGCTGGACATTGCGGTCAACGATGTGCTCTTGCTCCGTCGCCATTGAACTCGATCGTGAACGAATGATCCAGAAACGACTGCACGGCTTCGTTCGATGCCAGCGGCAGAGCGCGCGCACCCAGCTTGATCAGATCGAAATCGGGGTCGTTGGCAATTTCAACGCCCAGATCGGAAAGGGCGTCTGTAATATCCTCCTCAAATCGTGACTGCTTCCGCACGACAATGAAACGGAGCGTGCTCTCTCCGGCAGTCACAAACGCGCGGCACCACTTGCCGGCGTGCTCATCGAGCCAGGCCGCCAGTCGCTTGACGAGCAGGCTGCATTGATTCGAAAACTGCTCTTGGTGCTGGTTTTGCCGAAGAATTTCGATGGCCTTCCCGATTTTCACCAGAAACCTGTCCTGGTCGCTCGGAGTGACCAGCAGATCTCCATCGCGATGCTCCCACGTAAGCTGCATGACAGCCGAACGGGACGGTTGGTCAAAAGTTGCGTTCATTCGAAGCTCCGCAGGATAACTGTATTCTCGGCTATAAGAATGCTTCGGTCAATTCCGCGTGATCGCTTCATCGAGATTCAACAAGGCACGGCCCAAGGCCGTCCAGGCGGCGCGCTCGGCGGCATCGCCGGGGCCGTCGCCAGCAAGAGCCGCTGGCGGTTGGACACCGTCGCCAGCCAATGCACCGCCCGCAAAGCGGCTCCGCTGCTGCACAAAGTATGCAACGAGCAACGATAATTCCTCCGCACTCGACGGACGCACCAGCACGCGGCGGAAGGCCAGGTGAACGCGCTGCCGCGTGTCGCCGGGCTGTTGCATCACCTGCCGCGCCAGCGATTGGGCCGCCTCCAAAAACATGGCGTCGTTGAGCAGCGTGAGCGCTTGCAGCGGCGTGTCGGAAACGTCGCGCCGCGCGACACATGCCTCGCCGGCGGGGGCGTCAAAGGCCGCGAACATGGCAAACGGCGCCGTCCGCTTCTGGAAGGTATAGATGCTGCGTCGCCAGCGGTCTTCGCCCTGGCTGGCGTTCCAGGCCGGTTTGCCATAGGCGAACTCCGTCACGCCGGCTGGCTGTGGCGGATAGACGCCCGGCCCGCCCATTTTTACGCTCAGCAGTCCGCTGGCCCGCAGCGCGCTGTCGCGAATCAGCTCGGCGTCGAGACGCAGCCGTGGCGCACGGGCCAGCAACCGATTCTCCGGGTCTTTGGCCAACAGCCCCGGCGTGACGCGCGACGACTGCTGATACGTGGCGCTGGTGACGATGAGCTTGTGCAGCGCCTTGAGCGACCAGCCGCGCTCGATGAATTCAACGGCAAGCCAATCAAGCAATTCAGGATGCGTGGGCGCCGCGCCTTGCAAACCGAAATCGTCGGGCGTGCTCACCAGGCCGCGGCCAAATAGCGCCGCCCATTGGCGGTTGACCGCTACGCGGGCCGTTAATGGATTTTCCGGCGACACCAGCCACCGGGCAAAACCCAGCCGGCCCAGCGGCTCGCCCGCCGGCCAAGCGTGCAGTGCCTCGGGCGTGCCCGGTTGCACCTTTCCGACGGTCTGTAAGAATTCACCGCGATTGTGAACGTACGTCGGCCGCGGATTGTCGGCGGGCCGCTCGCGCATCACCAAACTCGTGGTGTGCGCCGGCGCAGCTCGCAGCTTGCGTACCTGGTCGGCCTGCTGCTTCAACTCGGCCGCGGACAGCAGAAACGCCTCGCGGAGTTGTTGCACTTGCACAGGCGTGAGCTGCTCGGCCGGCACGGCCAACAGCCGCTCGATTTCTTCGGGCAAGTCACGAGCGACGGCCGCCGGCTGCGCGGTGACCGAAATGCGGAACCGCCCCAGCGAGCTGGCGTAATACCTGCCGCACGCCAGCTTGAGTTGCAACTGCCGCACTTCCCCGAGCGGTTCGGCGAACGCAAACACCGCCACATGCCGCTGGCCGGGTCGGCCGGCGACCGACCAACCCGACTGCGGATCGTCGTCGATGGCCGCCGCCGCCCCGGTGGCGTTGCTGGCGAAACTGGCGGTTGCCTGTGCGAACGTCGCCGCTTGCCCGTCGGCCATCAGCGTCACTTTGCTCAGAAAGAAATCGCCCTTGGGACCTTCGTAATATGTCGTGCCGGGACCATGCGCCGGCAAGCGATCGTCGGGCAAGGCTTCGATGCGCACCGCCGCGATGCCGCGCAGCTCGGTCGGCAGCGTCAATTCAAACGTATCGCTCTTGGTCGTATCGCCGGAAACAAAGATTGAGTCGTCGGCTTCGATCGCCAAATGCGGCAGGTTTGATTTCATTTCGGTCGGTCGTAGCGACAACCAACGGGCGGTGCGGCCGCGCTCGCGATTCAGCCACTCGTTAAACCGGCGTTCGACCTCGGCTACGCGGCGCTCGGCGAGCGATTCGCGGCTGCCCGCCGGCACGCCCACGCTGAGCCGAATTCGACCCAGCGTGTGCGCGCCGCCATAGTTCTGATCGAGCTTGATTCGCAACTGCCTGCCGTCGGCCAGCGAGATCGGATCTTGAAACGTGAACGTCATCGCATGGTCGCCGTTGAGCGGTTTGGCTGGGCTATCGACGGCCCAACCGGTCTCCTGCCGCTGGTCAAACGTCGCCGCCGCGGCAAAACCGCTTTGTTCGATATCGGCTGTGGCCGAGGCAATGGCAATTGGCCGCGAGGTCTCAGTATCGCCGCTCGATGTCGCCGTCACTTCAATCTCGCCCAAGACAAAATTGCCGTTGGGCGCTCGGCCCGGTCCGCGCCGCGGCAACCGCTCGTCGGCCAAGGCTTCGATCCGCAGTTGCGTGATGCCCGCCAACTCCGCCGACGCTGCCAGTATATATGTGTCTCGATCGGGGCCGGGCGTGGGAAACAGCAGCGAACCATCGTCCAGCGACGTCGGTTGCTGACCGCTGGTCGTTTCAATGGCGACGGGCCGTAGCGTGTGCCATTGCAGCTCATCAATCGGCCACTGATTCGGCAACTCGGCCAACAACCGCTGGGCCTCGGTCAAACGCCGGCGATGCTCTTCATCGGCCCGGGCATCGGGAAGATCTAGCTCCGGCTCGTCGGCATTGTTCAAAAACGCCATGAACTGGTAATACTCGCGCTGCGAAATCGGATCGTACTTGTGATGA
This sequence comes from Pirellulales bacterium, assembly GCA_036379195.1. Taxonomy (GTDB): domain Bacteria; phylum Planctomycetota; class Planctomycetia; order Pirellulales; family JAICIG01; genus JAICLL01. The sequence continues at coordinate 5,025 of DASVHB010000669.1, read as the reverse complement.
TGGCACTGCGCGCAGCGGATGGTCAGTCCCAGCCAGGCGGTGCCCGTGGTCGCCACTCGGTCGGTCATGGCGTGATAGCGAAACTCCAGCGGGTCGATGCCGCCTTCTTCATTGAGCATCGTGTTGCGATGAAAGCCGGTGGCGATGCGCTGGTCGATCGTTGCCTCGGGCAGCAGATCGCCGGCAAGCTGCTCGACGGTGAACTGGTCGAACGGCAGGTCGCGGTTGAGCGCGGCCACCACCCAATCGCGATACGGCCAGATGCTTCGCTCGCGGTCCTTCTCATAGCCGTTGGTGTCGGCGTAGCGGGCCAGGTCGAGCCAGCGCCGCGCCCAGCGTTCGCCGTAGTGCGGCGACGCCAGCAGCCGATCGACCAGTCGCCCGTAAGCATCGGGCGACGAATCGGCGTTGAACGCATCGGCTTCTTCGGGCGTCGGCGGCAGGCCGATCAGATCGAGAAAGACGCGGCGAACGAGCGTGTAGCGGTCGGCCGGTGGCGAAGGCGCGAGGCCCTCGGCATCCAACCGCGCGAGCACGAATTGGTCGACGGCGTTTTGCGGCCAGGCGGCGTCGTTCACCGCCGGCAAGGGCGGCCGCGCCGGTTTGACAAAGGCCCAATGAGTCTCGTATTGAGCGCCTTCGTCGATCCACCGCCGCAACCGTGCTTTTTGTTCGTCGGAGAGTTCTTTGCGGCTGGCCGGCGGCGGCATGCGCTCGTGCTCGTCATCGCTGGTGATTCGCCGCACTAGTTCGCTGGCCTCGCCGTTGCCTGGCGTGATGGCTCCCGCGGCAATCGCCTCGTCGCGCCGATCAAGTCGCAGGTCGGCCTCGCGCGTGTTGTCGTCGGGTCCGTGGCACTTGAAGCACTTCTCCGCCAAGATCGGACGAATGTCTCGGCTATAGCGCAGCGGCGGTTCGGCAAGTGCTGCGGAACCCGCGATCAGCAAAGCGAAAGCAACGGTCAGAAGACGATTCATTCGCGGCAAAACGTGGTAAATGGCCCCTGTAAATGTACGGCGCCGCGTAAATACAGCTTTTTGGCAGTGTCCTAAAGTTGCGTTGGTCGCCCACACTAACCCGAAGCGCCAGCGAGGAAATGACCGATTTTGCCTCGCTTGCGCTTCGGGTTGGTGTCTCGACGGCCTCGACCAACGCAACTTAGGACACTGCCAGCCTTTGGTGCGGTATGGGTAGCGTGCCTATATTGTCACGTTTGCCGCGTTACAATTCAACGGTCGTCTCCACGCGCACCAACCGACATGAACGAACCCATCGCCGCGAAAATCCTGGGCCAAACCGACCGCGAGCTCTGGTTGGTCACTGCCGCCGCCGGCCCAAGCCGGGGCGGGCTGATCGCCACGTTCGTCTGCCATGCCTCGCTCGTCGAGTCGTTGCCGCGCATGCTGATCGCCTTGGCCAAGCATCACCACACCTGCCACCTGATCGAGGCGAGCGGCGCCTTTGGCTTGCACCTGATCGGGCCGAAACACCTCGACCTGGTGTGGCGGTTTGGGTTGGAATCGGGCCACCACATCGACAAGCTGTCGGGGCTGGGCGTGGACACCGGCGCCACCGGCGCGCCGTTGCTTTCCGACGTACTCGCCCGGCTCGATTGCCAAGTCGAAGCCCGCTTCGACATGGGCGATCGCACGCTTTACCTGTCCGAAGTGGTCGACGCCCGGCAGATCAGCGACGCGGCGCCGTTGACGATGAAACAGCTTTTGCAAATCGCGCCGCGCGAGCGACTCGAAGAACTCTCGCGCTTGCGCCAGCGCGATAGCGCTGTTGACGCCGAGGCGATCTTGGCTTGGCGTCAGGCCACCTCATAGGGCGCCCGTTGCGGGCGCTGGAGCATGCCGTCCGCCTGGCTGTCGCCCACGAAGCGCTCCTTCGCGGCGTCCCAGCTCAGCTTGCGGCCCAAGCGCAGGGAGATGTTCGCCAGGTGGCAGGCGCTCACCGAGCGGTGCTGGCTTTCCACGTCCGAAATCGGCTGCCGGCGCGTCTTGATACACTCGAAGAAATTGCCCATGTGGTCGTTACTTTCATATAGCCTGGTGGCGTCGGCGGGCAAAGGGTTCTCCGTCAATTCTTCGACCGGTTTTCCGGTGATCTTCCGGCGATTGACATAGAGCCGCCCGCCGTCACCTTCAAACAGCACGCCCTCGCCGCCGAGCACCACTTCGACGGTGACATCGCCCGGATACACGAACTGCACCGTGAATTCGCCCGCCGTGTTAAACGAATTCGTATGCTGGGCGTCGCCGATCCGCTTGCGCTCGTCCGCCGCCACCTTGCCTTCGATCGTCATCGGTCCCGATCGCTCGACGCCCATCGCCCAGTGTGCGATGTCCATGTGGTGAGCGCCCCAGTCGGTCATGATGCCGCCCGAATACTCATACCACCAGCGAAAATCGTGGTGGCAACGCTCGCTGCAATAGTCATGGCTGGGCGCCTGACCTTGCCAGAGGTCCCAATTGAGGTTTTCGGGCGCGGGCCGCGTTTCGAACGGTCCGCCCATTTTGGTCGAGCGTGGCAGCGAGACCGTGATCGTTCGCAGCTTCCCCAGGCGACCGTTGCGCACCAGTTCGCACGCCTGGCGGAAACGCGCGTCGCTGCGCTGCTGAGTGCCGACCTGAAACACTCGCCCGGTTTCTTGCACGGCCTTGATGAGCAATTGGCCTTCGGCAATCGTCAGCGTCAGCGGCTTCTCGCAGTAGACGTCTTTGCCCGCTCGCAGGGCTGCCAGCGCGACGGTGGTGTGCCAATGGTCGGGCGTGCCGATGGTCACCGCCGCAATGTCTTTGCGGTCGAGCAGCTTGCGGTAATCTTCGTAGATGTCAGCCTTGCCACCGAACCGTTCGCGAGCACGCTCGGCGTGATTGCGATCGACATCACAAACGGCCACCAGGTCGCCAAACTTTCGAGCGCGATCGGCAATCGAGCTTCCCTGGCCTCCCAGACCGATCGCGCCCAACAGCGGGCGATCGTTCTTCGATTCGTCGGCGAGCGAGCGGCTGGTGAACCCATAGGGAACAGCCAGACCGGCGCACAGGCCGCCCGTGGCGGTGAGAAAACGCCGCCGGGTGGAAGGTAAGGCGCTCATGATTTTTCCTGCTTGTGGGCGATTCTTTGAACAGAAGAAAACAAAGAGAACGAAGCCCCCCGCGGAACGCCACCGAGGGCGTTCCCTACCGACGTCGGCGCGGAGGCCAACCTACTTCTTCGTTCTCTTCGTTGCCTTCTGTTCAATTCCGTAATGTTCGTCAGTAACCAGCGGCGCAGCCATCTTTGCGAGAGTCGCTGGCGCCGTGCAGGACGCCTTGCCCCCAGTCAATCCAAATGCCCTGATAGCCGCCGTAACCACCGCGGGCACGCATCACGCGATGTCCCTTGCTTTGCAACGCTTCGACGGCCTCGTCGCTTACGCCCGACTCGACGAACACCGTACCGCCGGCGGCCTCGGCCGGCAAACCGGTGGGAGTCGCACTGCCCGAATGACGCACGCGGGCGGCATCGCCGGCGGCCTGCACGTTGAGTCCAAAGTCGATCAGGTTGACCAGCACCTGCACGTGGCCTTGGGGCTGCATGTCGCCGCCCATGACGCCGAACACGAACGACGGCCGCCCGCTCTGGGTGACCATCGCCGGAATGATCGTGTGAAACGGTCGCTTGTGCGGCTCATAACGGTTGAAATGGTCGTCGTCGAGGGCGAACAAGCTGCCGCGATTCTGCAAGACGAAGCCGAGGTCGCCCGGCACGACCAGCGAACCAAAGCCGTAGTAATTGCTCTGAATGTACGAGCAGCAGTTACGGTCTTTATCGACCACCGCCATATAAATCGTGTCGCCGTGCGCCAGCCGCGCGTCGCCCGGCGGAACATCGGTCGCCGCGCGCTGACGATCGATGCGTTGGCGACGCTTTTCGGCGTAGGGCTTGCCGATCAGCGTGGCGATCGGCAATTGGTTGAACGCAGGATCGCTGTAGAACTTCGCCCGGTCGGCGAAGGCCAGCTTTTTAGCCTCAACGAGCAGGTGCAAGTAATCGGCGCTGCCCGGCCCCAGCGATGCCAGGTCGTAGCCTTCGAGCAGATTGAGCATTTCCAGCACGGCGATGCCCTGGCCGTTGGGCGGGAGTTCCCAAACCTCGTAACCGCGATAGCTGGTCGAGGCCGGCTCGGCCCAGTCGTTGCGGTGCTCGGCGAAATCTCGCAGCGAAAAAAATCCGCCGTTGCCTCGGCTGAATTCCACGATTTGTCGAGCGATGTCGCCGCGATAGAACGCTTCTGCGCCGCCCGCGGCGATGGCGCGATAGGTCGCAGCCAAACGTGGATTGCGAAACACCTGACCCACGGTGGGCGCACGGCCGTCGGGCAAAAACGTCTTGGCCGAATCGGGCCAACGCGCTAGGCCCTTCTGAGCCGATTGCCAATCGTGGGCGATGATCTCGCTGACCGGGAAACCCTGTTCGGCATACTCGATCGCGGGTTGCAAAACTTCGGCCAGCGGTCGGCTGCCAAACCGCCGCAGCAGGTCTGCCCAGCCCGATACGCAACCAGGCACCGACCATGAAAGCGGTCCTTCGTCGGGAATCTGGTGCAGCCCCCGCTTCTGGAATTGCTGGCGCGATAGCTCATAAGGGCTACGCCCGCTGGCGTTCAATCCGAAAAGCTTTTGCGATTTGGCATCCCAATAAAGAACGAACAGGTCGCCTCCGATACCGCAACTCATCGGCTCGACGACGCCCAGCACCGCGCCGGCGGCCACTGCGGCGTCGGCGGCGTTGCCGCCACGCTTGAGCACATCGAGCCCCGCTTGTACCGCGAGCGGCTGGCTGGTAGCCACCAGTCCGTGCTGGGCCACGACCACCGAACGGCTTTGTCGCAATTCGCCCGACGGCCGATCGTGTCCGGCGGCTCGCTTTGGCATCGACCCAGCATCGAACATTTCGATCAAGCAGCACGCAATCCAGACAATCCACCGTCGACGCACAGCACCCTCGGTTTCTGGCCGGAGCACAGGCCACCGG
>DASVHB010000668.1:0-8571 GCA_036379195.1 Pirellulales bacterium | reverse complement strand
TTTCGGGCAACCTGCCGCAAGTAGGCCGCCGTGGCCGCTCGCTGGTAATCATGAAACGGTTTTTCGAGCACTGCCAGAAACGTATCCTGGGTCAGGTCTTCGGCTTCGGCGGCGTTGCAACCCAGTACCCGCAAGTACCGCCAAACCCCCGCCTGGTGCTCCTCGATGAGCCGGGCGGCGTCGAACCCGCCAACCCCTTCATGCCCAGGAGCGTTATCACGCCCGGGGGTATTGGCGGCCTTTCCGCCAATGCCTTCGGAAGCCGAATGGTTCGACATCGAACTTATAGCGCTCGCAGGCTGCAAATGTACTCACCCCGAACGAAAAATCTGGCGGCGCGTTTGCTACGGCTCGCGTGCGGTCTCGATTAGCGGCCCGCCAGAAACGGCATAAGTCATTGTACCCAGCCGATATGGGACAGGTGCGGATCTTTCCGGCATGGCTTGACAGGTTTTCGGCGCCGGATGATGCCTCTTGCGGTGTGGTGACGGAGCCGCGTAGACCTCAGACCTTTCCCCATATTGACCGTAAGTGTCTGGGCATTGGCTTCCGCGGCAGGAATCATCGAATGGGCCGATACGCGGCTTTAAAATGGCAAAGGCAAAAAAAAGGGCGCCGGACGCGAATCTAAAAAGCATCCGCCAGTTCCTAAAGCAATACGAAGCGGATCATCCGAACTCTTCGGGGGCCGCCTACCGTCGCAACTCTGTGTCGATCCGCATCCGAATTATTGATCCGCAGTTCAAAGGGCTAGACCGGGTCGAACGCGAAGATCTGGTTTGGCCGCTGCTCGATACAATGCCCGACGATGCGCATGCGGACATCACGTTTCTGTTGTTGCTCACGCCCGATGAAGTTGGCAATTCGCCCGGCAATTACGAATTTGAGCACCCGCTTCCGTCTCGGCTTTCGTGAGCACAGGACGAATCAGATCAGAATGGCATAAGTCATTGTACTCAGACGATATGGGACGTGGATGGATCTTTCCGGCATGGCTTGACAGGTTTTCGGCGCTGGATGATGCTCTTGCGGGGTGGTGATGGAGCCGCGTCGATGTCAGAGTTCGACCCTTATCGCAAATGGCTGGGCATTTCAGCCCCTGCCCGCCCACCCCACCACTATCAGCTTCTCGGGCTGGAAGCCTTCGAGAGCGACCCCGAAACGATCTCGAACGCCGCCGACCGGCAAATGGCCCATTTGCGCACATTTCAAAGTGGGCCACATTCGGCACTTTCGCAGAAGCTGCTGAATGAGTGTTCGGCCGCGCGAATCTGCCTGCTGCAAGTTGATCAAAAAACCGAGTACGATGCCACGCTACGTCGGCAGCTTGCGCACGAGCAGCTCGTTCCCGCCGCCAATGCCACCGTGCCGGCGCCAATTCCGCTCAGGCCGGCAACGTCGGCCGGCGGCCCTCAGCCGCAGCCAGTCGCCGTCGCGCAACCGCCTGTTTCATTCACAGGCAGGCTGCCAAGCGTCTCGCACCGCTTGCGGCCGCGGCGCCGGCAGCGAGTTACCGCTATCGCGGTGATCGGCGCTCTGGCGGCGGTAACCTTGGCCGTACTGTTGGCGTGGTTAGCGACGAGCGATCAACCCAACCGGCAGCGGCACCTCTCAGCCAGTTACGCGCCGTCAGCCGTAACGGTGCGTACAGACCGCGATGGAGTCGGTCGTCCGGTCGCTTCTAAGCCGCCGAAGCCCGAGCGGCAACGTGCGCCGTCTGCTGATGGGCCGCACGATCGACTTTCGGATGATCCAACGGACGCGGTTGCTGACACCGCTTCCCAGCAGCCCTCGGGCGAGCGGCGCACGCCTCCGCCATCAGACATCGGCGTAAGCGCGCGGGACGAAGCGCCCGCGCCGCCGTCGCGCGAGAGGTCCACCGAGAAAGCAAGCGACGGTCCGCGGAGAACGACGCTTGGCGACCTACTGACGACCGACCCGCCTGCGACACCAGACCCGGAGCCCGAACCCACGCCGACGCCCAAGCCTCGGCCGCGCAGGGCGAAAAAACCAACCCAACCTCGGCGACCGCGGCTGGTGCCCGACGATGCCGTTGCCCGGGAAGGCCAATGGTACTGGTTCTCGTCGGTCAAGGTCAGCGCCGCCGACGCTCTGCAGCATGCCGATCAGCTCAAGGGGCGGCTGGTGACGATCAGCTCAGCCGCCGAGAACGATTTCATCGCCGCGAATGCGAAAGGGCCCACTTGGATCGGCATGCACAAGGTGAATGGCATCTGGCTGAATTCCACCGGACGAGAGCAGCAGTATTTCAATTGGGACCGGGGCCAACCCAGTTCCGGGCGAAAGGAAGTATTCGCGGCCGTGCGCCGCAATGGCGTGTGGCACGATTACCTGGACGACAAGCTCTTTTACTGCATTGAATGGGGCAAGGAGTGAAGCCAGCCACAAGGGCCGGGAGCAAAGCCGTCCACCAGGGCCGGGCCTACCGGTTCGCCCCCGCACCTGAACCGTGCACCCTGACTCCTGAACCCTTCTTCAGCCCTGCGGCCTGCCAAACGGCATCGAGCTTTTCGCCCGCCAGTTTGGCGATGGCGTCGCGCCGCATGCCGGCAAATCGGCCGCGGTCGGGCAGCGGTGTCACCGGCCCGTCGTAGCCGAGGTCGGCCAGCATCGACAGCGCCGCCGATGAGTCGATCACGCCTGTCTCGCCGGGCAGCAGTCGCGTGGCGGCGTCGTGTGGATCGCCATCGCCGGGCAGAGCGGCATCGGCCAAGGCCACGGCCACGATTTGCTCGGCCTTCAGCTTCTGCGATACAGTTTCGAGCGAGCCGCCGGTCGCCCAAATGTGCCAGACGTCGAGCGATAAGCCGACATTCGACTGCCCGACCGTGCTCAACAATACGAGCAGTGCGTCGAGGTCGTGAATGAACTCGAAATGTTTGTCGCGGCGAGCGGCCTCGCTCGATTCAAAGCCCACCCCAAGTCGGATACTGTGCGGCGCGAGGGCGTGTCCCACCTCGGCGAGCCGCTGGCGGTAAAACTCAAAATTCTGGTGGTAGGGGCGTTCGTCATTGGCCGGCGCGATGGCGGTGACTGCCTGGGTGGCTCCTACGCTAGCCGCCAACTTGCTCAGTTCGGCCAGCCGCCCAAGCTCTGCCCGGAACTGCTCGTCGTCGGCCTCGAAGTCGAGCGGCAGGGGAAACATGCCGAGCTTCAGTTTGGCGCTGTCCAACAGCCGGCGGGCCTTGGGCAGCCCGTAAGATTGGACTTCGCCCGCAAAATCGACCAGGTTGAAACTGATTCCGCGGAACCCGAACGAGAGCGCTAGCTCGATCGTTTCACTTTGACTTGCCGACAGACCCAGCGCCTGCGGGTCCAGGTTTTTGAACATTCACTCCTCCAGGAACAGGTGGCAAACTTTTGATTATGCCAAACCAACCGCGGCCTGGGGAGGGGATGCGCCGCTCGGTGGTGTAGCAAAGTTGAGTTGCTCCACTACACCAACCCGAAGCGCAAGCGAGGAAATGGCCTGTTTTCCGCCTCACTTGCGCTTCGGGTTGGTGTCTCTCGTCCGCTAGCAACACAACTTTGCGACACCACCCAGCAAGCCGGCTGCTGTTCGATTACAATGCCTGGCATGGATCTGCACCAATTACATCTTTTTCTGCTGGCGGTGGTGCAGGGCGTGGCCGAATTCCTGCCGATTAGCTCGTCGGGACATTTGCTCATGATCAATGCGCTCTGGATCCGCGCGGGCGCGCCGCCGCTGGCCGATACGCTGGGAGTCGAGATTCTGCTGCATGCCGGCACGCTGCTGGCCATTCTGGCGGTTTATCGGCGGCGAATCGCCCTATTGCTCGGTGAAGACCGGCGCGTCATTGCGCGGCTGATCGTCGGCACGCTGCCCGCCGTGGTCGTCGGACTGCCGCTGCACGAGATCAAGTTTTTCCATCACTGGCTAGAAAGTCCGATCTTGGCCGGCTGCATGCTGCCGATCACGGGCATGCTCTTACTCTGGGGGGGAAGACAGACCGAGGGGGCCACCGATTATCGCCAGATGACCTATCGCCAGGCGCTGTTGATAGGCTTGGCGCAGGCGGTGGCCATTCTGCCGGGCATTTCGCGCAGCGGATCGACCATTGTCGCTGGGCTGGCCGTCGGACTGCGGCGCGATTCAGCCGCGACGTTTTCATTTCTGTTGGCCATTCCCACGATCGCCGGCGCCGTGGTGCTGGGGCTGAAAGATTTAGGGCCGGAGACTTATGAGCCCGCCGAGATGGTGCGGCTGGCGGGAGCGACCGGCGTTTCGTTTGTGGTCGGCGTGGCGGCGTTGCTGTGGTTGCTACGTTGGCTGCGGCAGGGGCGGCTGCAACCGTTGGCTTGGTGGTGCATTGGGGTCGGCGTCTGCTTCACCGTTTGGCAGATCGTAGGGTGGGCGCCGCCCGCGAGGTAACTTACTCGATTTCGATCGTCAAAAGGGGTAGCGCTTTGATTGAGGTCTGTAGGGAACGGACTCCGTGCCGTTCCGCGTGGGGCGGCGCGACGTCGTCCTGCCCTACGGCGAAACGCCACGGTGGAGCAGGACGACTTCGATTGGCAGTTCACGGAACGGCACGGAGTCCGTTCCCTACAGACGTCGGAGCGTAAGAACTACCGGTTTTGCTCGCCAAACCGGTTAGCTTTGGAAAGTCCCCATTCGTTTGAGCGAACATCCATGCCGCAAGATTCTGTGCTGCTGCGAAGTCATGAGAACCAGGCCCGCGGTCTGGCGCAGTATGCAGTCGACTTTCTCTCTGGCCGGTTTGAACCGCCGGGCCAAAGAGTCTTGCAGATGGTAGAGCGGTTTCATGTCGATAGCGTGGCATGCGGGGTGTCGGCAATCGCCTGCGGCGCCAACGCCCCCACCGTGCTGCGGCGCGAGGCGGCGGAATACCCCTGCCCACAGGGAGCGACCTGCTTTGGCTCGCCGCTGCGCGTGATGCCTGAAAAGGCGGTGCTGGCCAATTGCTCCGCGGTGCGCGAGTGGGACGCCAACGGCACTAACTTTGGCTATCACCCGGCGGCAGGCGCCACGGCGGGCGAATTTGGCCACAACGACTTTTACCCGGTGGCCGTCGCCGCGGCCCAGCAGGCAGGACTTGATGGGCATCGCACGCTGCTGGGCATGTTGGCCATTGATGAAATTCGCGGCCGGCTCGCCGAGGTCTTTTCGCTGAAAGATCACAAGATCGACCATGTGGTCCACGGGGCGATCGCCTCCGCCGTGGTCTATGGCGCTATGCTGGGAGCTACGGTCGATCAGATCGAGTCGGCCCTCGGCTTGCTCGTGGCCCATTACATTCCATTCCGGGCAATCCGCGCGGGCGAACAACTCTCTGACTCGAAGGGGGCTTCGGCGGCCATTAGCGCCGAGATGGCGGTGCTAAGCATCCGCCGCGCGATGCGCGGGTTTGTCGGTCCCGCCGATATCTTTCGCAATCCCGAGGCGATCTTTTGCCTTTTCCAGCGGCCCACGCGGCGCGGCGTCAGCCCCTTTGATTTGCGGCTGACGACTTCGCGCGACGACTTTGCCGTAATGGGCATGCACTTCAAGCTGGGACTGTACGAACACCAATCCGCGGGCGCGATTCAGGCATTGATCGGCTTGCTCGAACAACATCCCGGCTTACTCGACGACGAACACCGCTTGCGGCGCGTGCGCATCAGCATCTATCAGCCGGCGTTTGGCATCATCGGCGACCCCGCCAAGCGAGATCCCCAAACACGGCAATCGGCCGATCATTCGATGGTCTATATCATCGCCACGCTGCTGCGCAAAGCGCTGACCACCGGGCGCGTTGGCTGGCGCGAGTTGATGCTGGCGCCGGCCGACTACGATCGTGAAGCCCTCTTCGATCCACTCACTCGGCGACTGATGGAGCGCATTGAGTTGGTTCATGGCGGGCGCGAATACGACGAAAAATACCCCGATGGCATTCCCACCACGCTCGACATCGAGCACGAAACGCTCGGCACTCTTTCGAGCGGGCTGGTGATGTACCCGGCCGGCCATGCGCGCAACCACACCGCCGATCTTGACGATCTGTTGGAGCACAAATTCCGCCTTTTGGCGCGACTCGGAGTCGCCGATGCCGAAGCATTACGACGACGGTTCAGCGAGCTGACGCGGAAATCGTCTCAGGAGATCGCTGACCTGTACGCTTTTGAAATCGCTCCGCAAGCTGAAAGATCGCTTGACGATTGACTCTCGCGGCCGCTCGCCGAGTCTAGACGCCGCTCGCACTAGGCAATCGTGCGGGCCATATCGAGAAAATCGTCTTCGCCCAGGCGCTGGGCAATGGCGTCGAGGCAGTCGCCGCCAATTTGCGCGTGGCGCTGCATGATCTGCCGCTCCTGCGGCGTGAGTGGGCCGGGCTTGAGCAGAATCGCATCGGGGATGCCCACTTTGCCGATATCGTGCAGCGACGAAGCGAGGACGAGATTCTTGAGATACGCCCGATTGTTTTCCGGCTTCCGCTCGGCGATTTTCTCCGCCAACAGCGTCGCATACGCTTGGATGCGCTCCAGATGTTGGGCCGCGGGGCTGATGGTTTTGGGGACGCCCCGGTCCACGGCGGTTCGAGCCGCCCAGTCCTACGAATAAATGCTCTTTCCTTCCTTGCCGCTTTCGCCTAGCTTTTTGCGGCCGAAAGACGAAAAACGATGGCCAGCATCATCACACACCCTGCGCCGCTTACCGGCTGGCGGAAGCTGTTTGCCGATATGGCAACCATGAGCGCCGCGACGATCGCCTGCCAGGCCATCGGCGTGGCGACGAGCCTGCTGCTGCGCATCGCTCTCAGCCCGACGCAGATGGGCGTCTGGCAAGCGTTAAAACTGCTGCTGAGTTATGCCAACTACGCAAACCTGGGCATCAGCAAAGGAGCCGCGCGCGAGCTCGCCATCGCACGCGGTCGCGGCAACCTGGCGGCCGCCGAGCGCGGCCTCGATCTGGCGTTCACGTTCAACACCCTGACGAGCCTGGTGTACGCGGGCGGGCTGCTGGCGGCCGCCGGCTGGATGTTTCTTGACGCGGAGGGAGCGAATGCCTGGTCGATCGGGCTGGCGGCGCTGGCGCTGCTGGTAGTCTTGCAGAGGCACCTGACCTTTCACGTCACCATCCTTCGTTGCCGGCAAGCGTTTGCCTTGACCGCGCAACTGTCGGTGATCGAGGCGGTGCTCACGCTGGGCGTGGCCACCCTGGCGGCGTGGCGATGGGGATTGCCCGGCCTATATGCCGGCACGATAGTGGTTTTGTTGGTTACGCTGACGGTGCTGCGCTGGCGGGGAGTACGGCCGCTTCGCTGGGCCTGGGATGTTGCTGAAATCCGCCGGTTGGTGGGCATCGGCGGGCCGATTTTGGCCGGCTCGGTCGTCACCACGCTTTTCCAATCGCTCGACAAGCTGATGATCTTGAGCTGGTCGCCGGATCGCGCGTTTGAGCTGGGCTGTTATTCAACGTCGTTGCTGGTAACCGGGCAGGTTTACGGCGTAGCCAATATGCTGTCGATCGCCATGCTGCCGCGCTATGGAGAGCTGTTCGGCAAATCGGGTTGCCGGCGGCAGACGGCGCGGTTGGCCGCGCGATGCAGCGAGATGTTGGCGGCGATCACCGCCATGGTCGCCATCGGCGCCGTCACGATCGGATCGCCGCTGTTGGCCCGCTGGCTGCCCGACTATCGGTCTGGCCTGGCGCCGCTGGCCTACCTGATGCCGGGCGTGGTGGCCTGGTCGATGGTGCTGCCGCTGAACCAGTATCTCGTGGCGGTCGGTCACGAACGCCGCGCGTTGGCGGTGCTGTGCGCGGCGACCGCGCTGGCCGCGGGCGGAGACTATCTCGCGCTGAGCGGGACCTATGGTTTGATCGGACTAGCGGTCGCCACGTCGCTGGCGTACCTGAGTTGTTACTTGATGACCTTGGCAATTTCGCTCTGGCCGCAGTTGTCGTCCCCCGATCGCCGGCGATATCTGGCCGTCCATTCGCTGGCATTGGCCTGCGTGGCGGCGGCCGCGCTGATGCCGGGCTCCAGCGTTTTGGGTTCTGTAGGGAACGCCCGCCGTGGCGTTCCGCGTTTTGCGGATCGGCCCGTGATCGCACTCCGGCGGAACGGCACGGAGTTTGTTCCCTACAGACCCGTTTCGGCAATGCGCCGCGCTCGCCCCTCGCCCTTCGTCCCGCTCCATGACCCGCCCATCGCTGGTTGAACTTGAGCTTCGTTGCCAAAAGCCCGACTACCGTCGCTCGGGCAATTGGATGGCCCGGCGCGTTAGCCGCCCCGCGGCGTTGCGCATTACGTGGATCGTGCATCCTTGGGGCATCTCGCCCCATGCCATGACGCTCGCCGCTCTTCTCTGCGCAGTGGCCGCCGCGGTCGCGGTCGCACGCGGCGACGTGGCAGGCTGGCTGATGGGCGTCGCGCTATTGCAACTTTGGTATCTGCTCGACCATGTCGATGGCCAACTCGCCCGGCTGCACGGCGCCGCCACGCTCGACGGCATGCAGCTTGATTACGTAATGCACCATTTAGTGAACCTGATGATTCCTTGGGGTGTGGCGTTTGGCCTGATGCG
>DASVHB010000667.1:0-2158 GCA_036379195.1 Pirellulales bacterium | reverse complement strand
CGGCCTGTACGAGGGGGCGATGAGCCGGGCCGAGGTCACCCAGTTTGTCGAAGAGAGCGACTGCCTGCTACTCTTGGGCACGTTCATGACCGACATCGACCTGGGCATCTACACCGCCAGGCTCGATCCGGGCAAGTGCATCTACGCCATGAGCGACGATCTGCGGATCAGGCACCATCACTATCACGACGTGCTGTTGGGCGACTTCATCCGCGCCTTGACCGCTCGCCGCCCATCGCCGCCCGAACGCGCGCTGCCGTTGCGACCCGAGTTGAACGGGCATCCATACCAGCTTGAACGCGATCGGCCCGTCACAATTACGCGCATGATGCAGCGGCTCAACCAGTCGCTCGACGACCGGACCATTGTCATCTCCGATATTGGCGACGCGCTGTTCGCGGCCACCGAGCTAACGACGCACGGGCATACCGAGTTTATCGGCCCGGCGTATTACACCTCGATGGGTTTTGGCGTGCCGGGCGCGGTGGGCGCGGCGACGGCCCGGCCCGACCTGCGCACCGTGGTGTTGGTGGGCGACGGGGCCTTTCAGATGACCGGCAACGAGCTATCGACGATTATCCGCCACGGGTTTCATTCGATCGTGATCGTGCTCGACAACAAGGGCTACGGCACCGAGCGCATTCTGCACCCGGGCGACTACCGCTACAACGAAGTGCAGCCGTGGCATTATCACAAGCTGCCCGAAGTCTTTGGCGGCGGCGTGGGCTACGAGGTGTTCACCGAGGGCGAATTCGACCGGGCGCTCGGCGAGGCCTGGCCGCGAAAGCAACTGAGCCTGATCCAGGCGCATCTGCCGGTCGACGACAGCAGCCCGCCGCTGCGCCGTCTGGCCGAGCATCTTTGCAAACGGCTGTAGCACCGCGAACCCGGCTTCAGGTCGCGTGTCGTTGGGTTGACGCATATTCTGCTCTAGGCCGTCATTCGACCGCGGCCTTGGCGTCATTCCCCGACCGATCGACGATGGCCGGCGCGGTGGGGCCGCCGGCTTGGGCGGAGGTCGCGTGCGAGCTTGCCTTTTTCTTGCAATGCCGCCGCGACGTGGTAAGCTGCTTGTTGCACCGCGCCGGTGAAATCCCAAGGAATGACCAATGAGCACGACGAAGGAAGTCAAAGCACTGTTGGAAGAGCTTCGGGGCAAGCTCGAACCGGATCAGGCGGCCTACCTCGAACCGATGCTGCGAAAGATTTTGGACGCCGCGAAACCTAGAACGGTTACGGAGATCCATTACCGCAGCGACCCCAAGGACGAGGCTGAAATGAAATCGCTGCGGGCAACCATCGCGTCTAAAGACGAAGCCATCCGAAAGCTGCAAGCGAAGCTGGCCGACCGTCCGCCGGAACCAAAAGCAACCTACCCGCCGCGGTCGCCCGAGCGCCTCTCGCGCGAGCAACGCCTGGACGAGCTGGACAGACGGGCACGCGCCTGGGGCGACTGGGCCAGAGAGTGCATGCTGCTAATGTCTAAATCCGATTTCGACCTGCGCAAGCGCAAGCAATTGCTGACGATGATCGTGGGGCCGCCCTGCGTGGTCATGTGCAATTATCTCAGTTTGATGGAAGGGCTGCATGAGCAAAAAACGCGGGCCGAGATGGAACGGCTGCTGCCGCCGATTGTCAATCAAAGCGCCGTCGAATGGCTGAACGCGCTGGAGGACCTGTTGAGCGATGCGATCGACGTCGATGTCGATCTCGAGCTGTTCCTGAAGGGGGCCGATCCGCTGCCTCCCGATGAATTTGCGCGGCGGGATGTCGCACTGTTGCATGCATTGGCCGGCGATGAACCGGCCGACACCGATTGACCCGAAGGAGAGCCACGCCAGCGAACGCCGACGCTGAATTGGATGGGGAAAGAGGCCGTGGTGGAGCACCGCCTGTTAATGAAAGTCAGCGAGCCGGCCCACGCCGCCCAAACCCCTTTCGTCCCCCGCCCGGCTCGCCGCGTTCGCGGCGGGCCGGGCGGAAAACGACGAACGACAGGGCCGCGGCGCACGGCAACGCCGTGGCGCGTCAAAGCGGCCGACACTCGTAGTCTGTACGCGCTGCAGGCGACAACCGATCACTCCTTCGCCACCATGGTGTCGTAAAGGGCGTAATGCGTCAGCCCCGCGTGGCTCTCGATGCCGGTGTAGCGGAGCGA
>DASVHB010000666.1:0-6670 GCA_036379195.1 Pirellulales bacterium | reverse complement strand
GAACCGCTACCGTGGCCGCAACATCCGCTATTGCTTTGACGACGCCGAGAATGTTCCCAAGGGTTTTGAAAGCAAAGGCTACCGCACCGTCGGCGTGGGTGGCGTGGGCTGGTTTTCCAACGAGGTCAAGTCGTCGTCGTTCTGGCAAGGACGCTACTTTCAGCACTTTTTGTACAAGGCTTCGTACGGCGAGGAAAACCCCCGCGCCTTTGAAGAGCAGATCGACGACCTGGCTCGCGCGCTGCGGCAGCCCGCACGAGGCCGGAACTTTGTCTTTCTGAACGTATCGAGCACGCATCGCCCCTACTCCAACGGCGACGGCACGATGTCGGTCAAGGCCCAGCGCATGTGTCTGGAATACGTCGATCGGCATTTGCCAAAACTGCTCGAACTGTTTCCGCGCGGCGCCGTTGGCGTCGTCTGCGGCGATCACGGCGACTGCATGGGAGAAGACGGGCTGTGGGGCCACAACGTGGTTCACGAGCAAGTCATGACGGTTCCTTACGCCGAGTTTGAGTTTTAACGGTTAAGTCGCGCGATCTCGCCCTGCCCTAGCGAGCGGGGCGGCCGACCACAATCCTTCTATGAAAAACGAGCCTCTCGTCAGCGCCGTCATTCCGAGCTACAACTGCGGCCACTTTGTCGTCGAAGCGGTCGAAAGCGCGTGCGCACAATCTTATCCGCGCATGGAAGTCATTGTCGTCGACGACGGCAGCACGGACGACACGCGCGAGCGGCTGCGGCCTTATTTCGAACGGATCACTTACATCCATCAGGACAACCGCGGCTTGTCGGCGGCACGCAACCGAGGCATCCAAACCGCCCAAGGGGAATGGATCGCGCTGCTCGACGCCGATGATCGCTGGCACCCGGAAAAAACCGCGGTGCAGTTGCGGGCGGCACGCGAGCTTGATTGCGCGCTGGTGGGTTCGCCGGCGGCGGCCACCATGCCCGACGTATTGCCGCCCGCGGCCAGCGCCCGGCTGCTCACCGTGCCCGACTATCTGCTTTCGGCGCCGATCGGTCCTTCGGGGGCGATCCTTTCGAAAGCGAGTCTGGACCGCACGGGATTGTTCGATGAGTCGCTTCGCGCGGTCGAAGACCGCGACCTGTGGTTGCGAATCGCCGCCGACTTTCCCACCGCCGTGGTCGACAGCCCCTGCTGGTGGTATCGCCTTCACGAAGGCCAGATGAACCGGCAGGCCGAGCGAATGGGCGCCAACTATCGCCGCGTGCTCGATCGGTTCTTCGCCGCTCACGCCGAGTATGCCTCTCTGCGGGCGGTGAGCCTTTCGTATATGTATGCCGATCTGGCCTGGTCGTATTTTCTCGAGGGCAATCGCCGCCGGGCAATGAGCTACCAATTGCTGTCGCTTTGGCTGCACCCGGCGCCGTATCGCGGCCGGCACGGGCGCGAGCCCTGGTGGCGCGGCAAGCACCTGGCGCGATACGCCTTGGGCACAAAACTGTTCCAAACCGTAGCGCAGAGGATTTGATCTTGCCATACTCGCTGAACTTACCATCGCCGGTGTGTCTGGCCATGACGCGCTGGTGCCGCGCGCTGCGCGGCGCCAGCGGCTCGGCCGCCGCGCGGTCGTCGGCCGACTACGTCGCGTATCAATACGAATCGACCGAGAGGCTGCGGCGGCGGTTCTTTTCGAATCTCGATTTCATGAACTGCGCCGTGGCCGATGTGGGCAGCGGGCTGGGAGGGCGCGCGCCCTTTTTCATCGAGGCTGGCGCCCGCCGCGTCGATTGCATCGACATCAACCGCGCCGAACTGGCGGCCGGCAGCCAAATCGTCGCCGAGCGATTCCCCGCGGCGGCCGGACGGATCAGATTCGCGCATCCCGACGACTACCAACCGTGCGACGGCATCGATGTGGCGATGGTGATCGACGCCTTCGAGCACCTGGTCGATCCGGCGGCGGTGCTGGCGCAAATTTACCGTTGGCTTCGGCCCGGCGGTCTGCTGTGGATCGGCTCGTTCGGCTGGTATCACTACCTGGCCTCGCATTGCCTGGAGCATATACCGATTCCGTGGTGCCATGTTCTCTTTTCCGAGCGGGCGATTCTCGACACGATTCGCGCAATCATCCACGCGCGTGGCTATCAGCCGAATCTTTGGGAGCGGCTCGAGGGGCTCGACCGCTGGGACGGCGTAACCACGTTGAGAGACCGTCCGGGCGAGCCGCTCAACATGCTCAGCCTGCGCGGCGTGCGGAAGGCGCTGCAATCGTCGCCGTTCGAGTTGCAATCGTTCCAGGTTTTTGGTTTGCGAAGCGGGCGCGGAGCGGTGGGACGAATGGCCGGTGTAGCGGCCCGGGTGCCGCTGCTCAACGAATTGCTGCACTCGTATTATGCCGCCGTCTTGGTGAAGCCGCTTCGAGCCAGGCCCGCCGCGATCGACTGCGACGACCGCGCGCCATCGGCGGTCGTAGGAGCCTTGGCATGAGTTCACGCTCCCTGGCGCCGTATCAGATCCGTCGGTTGGCGAAGCCTTGGGTGCGGCGGTTGCGCCGCGCGCATGTGCCCGTCGTTGGGCCGCTGCGCTGGTGGTTTCGCGGTTGCTACCTGCTGCACGTGGCCGCCCGCGAGATGTTGGCGTTGGCGTGCAAGGTGTGCTGGTACGAGCCGCTCTGGCGCAGCCAATGCGCCGCCGTCGGCCGCAACTTTCAGATGGAGCAACTGCCTTACCTCTTTGGACGTGGGCGAATTGTCATCGGCTCAAACGTGCGGCTGTCGGGTAAGTCGAACTTCATCTTTACCGACTGCCGCGATGCTCTTCCCGAATTACGCATCGGCGACGGCACGTTTATCGGCCACCATTGCCGATTGACGATCGCCGCGGCGGTGACGATCGGACGGCATTGCCTCATCGCCGGCGGAGTGACCATTGCCGACAATGACGGGCATCCGCTCGACGCCCAGCGCCGCCGTCGCAACGAGCCGATGACAGCCGAATCGATCGCGGCGGTTTCGATCGGCGACGACGTCTGGATTGGCAATGGCGCGCAGGTGCTCAAGGGCGTGACTGTCGGCGACCGATCGGTGATCGGCGCCGGCGCGGTCGTGGCGCGCGATGTTCCGCCCGACGTGGTTGTAGTCGGCAACCCGGCGCGGATCGTCAAGCACTTATCCAACGCGGCGCGTCGTCCGGCGAGCAACGTGCGAGATCAGGTGTGCTCTGCTGCGGCAGCCGTTTGACCGATGAGTTTTACAACGGGCAACATGTCAATCAAGTGTTGAACGCGGCATGTGGAACGTAAGCCTGGTTGATCGCGGCTGGCCGCGGCGCAGTGGAGCCGAGACGAAGGCCCCTTGGGCCGCGCGCCGCCTGGCGGGCCGGCCGCGCGGCGTGGCGGTCGTTGCCTGGGGCTACGCGCTGTTGATGCTGGTTGTGTCGCTAACCATCTGGCGGGTCGGCGATCGCTGGTGGCCAACAACGCTTTTGCTATATGGGCCGCGCTGGATCTGGGGAATTCCCTTGGCAGCGCTGATGCTGCAGTTGCCGCGACTGGGCAAGCGGCTGATCGGTCCCCTGGTGTTGGGCGGCGCGTGTTGGATGGTGCCGATCATGGGCGCCTGTGTTCCCTGGCGCGCGTGGCAAGTCGATTCGTCTCCGGAAGTTCAACTGCGCGTGCTCACTTGCAACGTGGCAATCGATGCGGTCCGCGACGGAGCACTCTCCGGCCTGATCGAAAAAGTGCAGCCCGACGTGGTGGCCTTGCAAGAGGCCCCCGCCGACGCCGAAGCGCGGTGGTTCTCGACCGGCTTGTGGTATTTCGAGCGGGCGGGGCGAGTATTGGTGGCGAGCCGGTTTCCGATCGAGCAAGCATCGTCGGCCCATTGGCGCGATATTGGGGCCGAGGGTTCCTTGCTTCGCTGCGATGTGAATATAGATGGCGACCTCTGTCATGTGTTTGGCATTCACTTGATGACTCCCCGCGAAGGCTTGGAAGCGGTGCTTAGCCACGGCTGGCGCAGCCGGCCCACGCTCGAAAACAACACGCACCTGCGGGGTTTGCAATCGGCGGGCGCCCGCCGCCTGGTCGAGCGCGTGAGCGGGCCGGTCATCGTGGCGGGCGATTTCAATCTTCCGGTCGATAGCCTGATCTACCGCAAGAACTGGGGCGCGTGGGTCAATGCATTTTCGACCTGCGGCTGGGGCTTGGGTCACACCAAGCAGACGCGCTGGTTTGGGGCGCGCATCGACCATGTGTTGGCCAACGACGACTGGCGCTTCACGCGCTGCTGGGTCGGTCCCGATGTTGGCTCCGATCATTTGCCGCTGATTGCCGATGTCTATCTTCGCCGGCAGGCAGTCCCGCCGGCCGTTGCGCAAACCGTTCGGCAGCGAGCGGCGCGGTGATCGCGAACTTCTAACCAGGCAATCATGCGCATACTCGCCCTGACCAACCTTTACCCCAATCCGTGGCAACCGCAACGCGGACAGTTCAACCGACAACAGTTTCGGGCGTTGGCGGCCACCGAAGAAGTTCGCGTGATCTCGCCCGTTTCGTGGGTTGACGAATTTCGCGAGCGATGGCGGACACGTCATCGGTTGCCGGGCGATCGCCACGCCCACTGCGATGGGCTGGACGTCTTTCACCCGCGTTACTGGTATCCACCCAAAGTGCCGCGCTGGACGCACGGGCATTGCTTCCGCTGGTCGATCGAAGCGGCTTTCGAGCGTGCCGTCGACGAATTCCAACCCGATCTGGTCTACGCCTGCTGGGCCTATCCCGATGGTTGGGCGGCGGTGCACTTGGCGCATCGCCGCGGCTTGCCCGTGGCCGTTAAAGTTCATGGCTCCGATATTTTGGTGCTGCTGAACAATGCTAAGCGCCGCAAAGCGACGGCGGCCGCCCTGTCCAGCGCCGACGCCGTGGTGGCGGTGAGCCGCGATCTGGCGCAGCGTGTCGTTCGGCTGGGCGTCGAGCCGTCGCGGATTCAGGTGGTGTACGACGGCATCAATCGTTCGCTCTTCCAGCCTGGCTGCCGGCGTGATGCGCGCCGCCGGCTGGGTCTCGACGAACAGGCGCCGCTCGTTTTGTTCGTCGGCAATTTGCTGCCCGTCAAAGGAATTGACGTGCTGCTTGCAGCCGGCGAACGGCTGGCGGCGCGGCGCGTGACGTTCACCTGCTTGATGATCGGCCGCGGCCCGCTCGCTGCGCCGCTGCGGCGCGACGCGGCGCGGCGCGGCGTAGGCGATCGTTTCCGTTGGTTGGGCGGGCGGCCTCACCACGAGCTGCCCGACTGGTTCCGGGCGGCCAACGTGTTTGTGCTGCCCAGCCGGTCCGAGGGGGTGCCGAACGTATTGCTCGAAGCCGCCGCCTGCGGCACGCCGTTTGTCGCCAGCCGCGTGGGCGGCATTCCAGAACTCACCCAGCTTGGCCCGCACCGTCTGGTCGAACCCGGCAACGCCCAGGAGCTGGCCGATGCCATTGAAGAAAAGCTCGTTTCGACGGCGGCATCGGAAAGCACCGGTGCGCGGTGGCACAGCCATGAAGAGGCGGCGCAGCAACTGGTGTCGCTCTTTAAGAACGTGTTGGGGCGGGCCGAAGGTCAGCTCACGGAACGGCGGGTGGCTGGAGCAGAGGCTTGCCGATGCCCCGGCTCGGATCAATCGAGGCATCCCTTAGACTCTGCCCCGGCCAACGGGGTGTTTGCCAAACTTGTCTGCCAAAACCGAGTAGAGAGAGCCGTCCGCGGCGTTCCGTGACCCGCGAATTGACGCCGTTGGGCTCTCCCCGGAACGGCACAGAGTCCGTTCCCTACAGACGTCGAGCGTATGACTCAGCCCACTTACTCATTCAACATGCCCAACCGCTCCGCATGATCGGAGGCAGTCTTCGTAGAACTTCGCGCCAATTGCTGCGGCGCGGCCTGGCGGCATTGTTGCCGCGCTGGGCGTTCATCGTCTCCGGACCGCGGCGCAGCCGGCAAGTGTGCCTGACGTTCGACGACGGACCCGACTTCGCACATACGCCGCGCGTGCTCGAAGTGCTGCGTGAATACCGCGTCGCGGCCACGTTTTTCCTGCTGGGCAAACAAGCTGCCGCTTATCCGCAGTTGGTTCGCCAGATCGCCGCCGAGGGGCACACCATCGCCAATCACACGTACACGCATCGTCCGGCCGAGCAACTTTCTGCTCGCGAATTCCGCGACGAAGCGCTGCGCACTCAGCGGCTGTTGGGTGAACTGCTGGGCATGCCGCCGCGGCTGCTTCGCCCGCCTTACGGCAAACTCAGCTTCGGCAAGCTGTCGCACACCTGGCTGTCGGGACACACCGTCGTTTTGTGGAACAACGATCCCAAGGATTTTGCCAGCACCGCCGCCGAGCCGATTCGCGACTGGTTTCGCACGCACCCGCTCGAGGGCGGCCAGATCGTCTTGCTGCACGATTGCTGTCCGCACCTGAGCGACGTGCTGCCCGACCTGATTGCCGACGCGCGCAATCGCGGGTTGGAGTTTACCACCCTCGACGCCTGGGTTCGCACACCGTTTCGCTAAGGAGAAGCTTCATGGACCGACGCGTTTTGTTTGTCTCCTATCTTTTTCCGCCGGTGGGCGGCGCCGGCGTGCAGCGGGTGGCGAAATTTGTGAAGTACCTGCCTCACGGTGGCTGGACGCCCACGGTGCTGACCGTGTCGAACCCGTCGGTGCC
>DASVHB010000665.1:0-3512 GCA_036379195.1 Pirellulales bacterium | reverse complement strand
CAGGGCGATGGCGGCGAACTGCTCGACCGTGCTTTGTGCACCCTGCCCGGCGCGCGTTATCGAGTGCTGGCCGATGGCCAGCTTGTGCCTGAAGGCCAGCGTGTACCTCGCGGGCGGCTGCCAAGCGGCGAGTGGACGCCGCTCGCGCGCTGGCTGCAAGTAAAACTTCCGGCGGCGGCATTGCCCGGACGGATCGAGCAGCGCGTCGCGCTGCGGGTGGTGCGAACGGCCGATGAGCAGCGGCCGAGCGCCTTGGTGACGGCTTTGGACAGGTGGATCGAATACTGCCTCAGCGCCCCCGAAGTGCGGCTCCGGCCGCTGGCCTTCGCCGTGTCGAGCGATCGCCGGGTGTTCGTCACCGGTTCGCCGTTGCCGTCGTTGCCAGGCGAGCGCTACGTGGTTAGCGACGGCGTGGCCGTGCCCTGTGGATATGCTCTTCAACCGCGCATCGGCGGCACGCTGTTGCGACGGTTGCTGCAGCTTGAGCAGGGCGATCTTGCGCTGTTCGCCGCCGATGGCAGCTTTGAGCGCATTGCCCACGATGATCTGGTGGCGGCCAGTCGCGGCGCGGCTCGAGCCACGGCCGAGGCATTGGGAGTGTTGGGAGGTGGGCCATGACTGACACCCACGACAACCTCGGCCCTGAATCGCTGGCCGCCGCGCGCGAATACTTTCGTCAGCTCGAGCCGCGCTTCTGGGAGTGGGATGACGACGCCATCACCTGGTGCGGCCAAAGCACGATTGTCTTCCGCCAGGAGCTGCGGCAGATTGTCGAGCGCTTGGCGCCCGACGGGCTGCCGCACTTTACCGAGTTGCTGCTGTTGCTGGCGGCCTGCCGCGAAGGTTGGAGCCGCAACCGCCTGGAACAGGTTCTTTGCCACGAATTCAATTCGCTCACGCTTAACTCCCTGCCCGATTTGAGCGCTTACAATGAACCGCTGGCTGAGTTGCAGCGCATTCACAACCTGCCCGCCGAGCTACGCACCAGCATCGAAGCCAAAACGGCGCTGGCCGAAATCGTGTTTGCAGGCTACCGCGTAGTAGGGCCGAAAGGCGCGTTCTCGGTGGCCGCGGTCTTATCGTTGCCCCCCACCCCGGAAATCTTTCTGAGCCAACGGAGGCGGGGCAGCCGGCCGCACGTCGCGGCGGCGCTTAGCGCCATGCGCGAGGGGTTGGCCCGGCTCGATGCAGACCAGTTGCGCATGCGATTGCGCACGGGGCTCGACCGGCTGATCGAACCGGCCGAAGTCGAACCGCCGCCGCTGGGCCTGCGCGAATTCATCGCCCAACTGCGCAATGACGACGAACTGGCCGGTTTGGGCCGGCTGGCGAGCGAGTTGATGGCGGCCACACAATTGCCGCGCGCGCTCTCGCACCCCGATGAGCTGCCTTTGGGCGGCGTGTCAGATCTCACCAACCGCGGTCCGCTCGACCGGCTGCTGGTAAGCGAGTTGGCGCATGACGATCTGACGCTGGCCGTGCGGGTGGCGGTGGGCGAGGCGCTGTACCTGCGCCGCGAGGCGCCGCCCAGTCCGCCCGCGCGCCGGCGGCTGGTGCTCGTCGACAGCGGCATTCGGTTGTGGGGCGTGCCGCGCGTGTTTGCCACGGCGGTGGGTTTAGCCATGGCCGCCACGGCCGAGCGCCAGGCCGCGAGTTGTTATCATGCCACGGCGGAGGGCATCGAGCCGATCGAGTTGGGCACACGGGCCGGATTGATCGACCAACTGGAGCGGCTCGAGACCGCCCCGCATCCCGCCGCCGCGTTGTCCGGCTTTTTCGCGGCCGCCCGCGCCGCCGGGCAGCACGCCGACCGAGTGCTGATCACGCATGAAGACGTTTGGGCCGACGCCGAGTTTCGCGCGGAGCTCAGCGCGCACGTTGGTCGGGCTTTCCAACCTGACACGGCGGCAGGTCACGCGCCGTTCTATATCGCCACGGTCGAACGCGGCGGGCGATTCCGGTTGCTGGCGGTCACTCCACGCGGCTCCAAACTGCTGCGCGACGCGCGGCTCGATCTGGAGCGACTCGCGCCGCGGCCCAAGCCTTCGTCGCCGCCGCTCATCCGTTACGACGAAGGTTCGGAGCTGCCGGCGATTCTTTCGGTCGAACCGTTCCCGCTGCTGCTAACGCATGATCCCGGTCCCGGGCCCGCCGCCTTCCATCCCGACTATGGCGCGGTAACTGTTGCGCACGACGGCCGGTTGATGCACTGGCAAAAACCAGGTTGGGCGGCGCGGCAGATAACCGATCAAGTACCACGAGGCCGCACCGTACACATCTCGCTCGACGGCCAAGGTGTGGTGCGGCTTGTCGTAAGCAGTCCCTCACAGCCGCTACGTTTACTGGTGGCCAACCTGCGAAGCCGCGATTGCAACATCATGTCGCTTGAGTGCCAGGCTACAGGCTCGCTTCACATCGAAGTGCATCGCGGCGTGCTGCTCGTGGTTCGCACGACGAAGCGAACAGAAATGACAGACCAATCGCACGGCCAGCATGCTGATTCTGGCGGAGCGTGCTCTCTGCTGGTGCAGGCCGTAAACGATCGCGGTCAGATGGTCGGCTCGGTGGGAACTTTGGCGGACGTCACAAGTGGCCGGTTTCTTAGGAGAGGGGCGCGATGGCTTTGTGCCTCGTTTGACGGCCAGGCGGTGAAACTTGCGGAGTTCCCTGTCCATCCTTCGCTCTGGGAGGCCCGAGTTCGAGCGATGTTTGACCGTGCGGGCCACGACGGGCCTTGGGCAATTACCGAAACCGGACGGATTGTGTCGACGGTCGATGGACGAACGGCGTTCGGTGGACTGCACGGGCTTGTTGATGTCGTGGCTATCTCGGCTCGTGGCGACCGGGTTATCCTGCGGGAGCGCGCCTCGCTCAAAGATACGATCATCGACCTGACGGGCATCCAGGCATTCATCGCTACGGACAAAAGCGGCTTTGCCGGCTCGGGCGATCGCGATTTGCTCGATCCGGCGGTGAATGCTTATATTCGCCCGATCAGCATTCGGCATCGGTTTCGTACCGTTGGCATCGACACCGAAGGGTGTCTGACGCTGGTTGGCCGGCGCGGTCAAATTCGCCTCTGGCGAACGGAATCAATCGCCTCCTCGGCTCGGAATCGAGCGGAGTGGGTCGCCGGTCTCGGACAACCGCTCCGACATGCGTCTTGGTTCACGCACATCAAGGGGCCGACCGGCGTACGCTTCAGGGTGCGGGTGGCTCGCTGGAGAGATGGCAGCCGCGCATACCTTGATTCGCGCGGCCTACTGCATCTGAAAAGCGGCGATCGCAAACTCCCGGAAGTATCCGTCATACTCTGCTTTGGGGGCAAGGCGTCCGCCTGGGCCTCCGATGGTCGCCGATGGGGCAATGAGTTTTACACGGGTCTCCAACCAGACGCGCTCAGTCCCCCCGAAGAACTCGGCCAACTGATCGGCGAGTTTATCGCCCGACTGCAATGACCGAAATCGAAGCACGTCTGCGCTACGCTCCCGGCAAGCCAGATCAGCCTGCGC
>DASVHB010000664.1:0-16885 GCA_036379195.1 Pirellulales bacterium | reverse complement strand
TTGTGTTCCGCCCGCAAATGCAATGAAATGGGTGACCAATGTCAGAAGCCGATGTGTTTGACCATCGAGAGTTCCACGCGAATGAACGCCTTGCTCCGCAATGCTGTGCTGCTTTCCGCCCTCATGCCCGCGATCGCCTGCGCCAACGACGAAACTTTCGATCAATTGGCCAAAGATTATGTCGCCGAGTTCCCGGCGCTGCACCCGGTGTCGGCCACGCTGCTGGGCGACCACCGCTTCGACGGCCGGCTCGACGAAGTGGATGAAGAGAGCCGGCAGAAAGAGGTCGATTTTTGCAAGAAGTATCTCGAGCGGCTCGCCAAAATCTCGCGCGAAGATCTCTCGCGCGATCGGCAGGTCGATGCCGAGCTGTTGGCCCAGCAACTGCACGCGGCCATCTGGCAGATCGAGCGGCTCAAAGAGTGGTCGTGGAATCCCTTGGTTTACACCGGGCTGGCCGGCGACGCCGTGTATGGCCTGGTTGCTCGTGAGTTCGCGCCCGAGGCCGAGCGGCTGAATCACGCGGCGACGCGGCTGGAAGAGTTTCCGCGGTTGCTTGGCCAGGTGCGCCAGGCGCTGCAACCCGACCGCGTGCCCAAGATTCATGCCGAGACGGCGGCGAAGCAAAACCGCGGCGTGCTGAACATCATCGAGCAGATGATCGAACCGCGGGCCGAGACGCTGGGCGATGCTGACCGGCGGCGGCTGGCGGCGGCCATCAAGACGGCGCGCCGCGCCATCGACGACCATCAGCAATGGCTCGACGACGAGCTGCTGCCGCACGCGTCGGGCGAATTTCGGCTGGGCCGCGAATTGTTCGACGAGAAGCTGGCGTTCACGTTCAATTCGCGGCTAACGCGCGACGAAATCCGCCAGCGTGCCCAAACCGACCTGGTCCGCGTGCGCCGGCAAATGTGGGACATCGCCCGCGAGGTCTACCGCAAGCGAAATCCGTATACCGAGTTTCCCGACGAACCGAGCGCGGCTTACCAGCAAGCGATCATTCGGGCGGCGCTGGAAATCGCCTATGCCGATCGGCCCGCGCCCGACCAAGTGGTCGAGACGGCCCGCGAGGCGCTCGAACGTTGCACGCGGTTCGTGCGCGAGAAAGACCTGGTGACGGTGCCGCCCGATCCCGTCGAGATCATCATCATGCCCGAGTTTCGCCGCGGCGTGTCTCTGGCCTACTGCGATGCTCCGGGTCCGCTCGACGTGGGGCAGAAGACGTTTTATGCCGTGGCGCCGCTGCCCGACGACTGGACCGAGGCGCAGGTCAATTCGTTTTTGCGCGAATACAACGTGCGGTCGATCTACGATCTGACCGTACACGAGGCGATGCCGGGCCATTTTTTGCAACTGGCGATCGCCAATCGTTATCCTTCGACCTTGCGGGCGGTGCTCGCCTCCGGCGTGTTTATCGAAGGTTGGGCGGTGTACACCGAGCAGCTCATGGCCCAAGAGGGACTGTTGGATGGCGACCCGTTGATGCGTCTGATCGCGTTAAAATGGTACTTGCGTAGTCTCGGAAACGCGCTCATCGACCAGGCGATTCACGTCGACGGCATGGAACGCGATGAAGCGATGAAGCTGATGATTGAATCGACGTTTCAGGAAGAGCGCGAGGCCGCGGCCAAGTGGGTGCGCGCACAACTCACCTCGACGCAGCTTTCGACCTACTTTGTCGGCTATCAGGAGCACCGCGATTTGCGGGCCGAGGCCGAGCGCCGCTGGGGCGGCGATTTTTCGCTCAAGCGCTACCACGACGGTGTGCTATCGTTCGGCTCGCCACCCGTGCGGTTTGCCCGTGCCTTGCTATTCGACCTGGCGATTCCCACGGCGGGCGATTAGCGCCGTGCGCGTGGAGAATCCTATGGGTTGCGCCGGATTATGTCTCCCACCTAGGCGTAATCCGAGCTAGAATGCTTTTTATCATCGCGTTACCTGGATTCGCTTATGTCAATCTTGCCACGCGGCTCGAGCGGTGCCGCCGCGTATCAAGCGGCAGTTTCCGTGGTCTTGCCCGGCGGCACGATCAGGGAAGCAGTCGATGCCTTCGTATGCGCCGCTGAAGCGCTCGGGATTGAGCGGCCGTCCGAGGCGGAGCTATTCGATTTCTGCCGGCAGGTCGCCGATTTTACCGCTACGCTCTTTCCTGGCGAAATCGCGGTTGCCATAAAAAACGATCCCGAAGCCTCGGACGATCTTTACTTCGTCTTTCGGGTTGCGGTCAACGGCAATCTCGATGATCTCATGGCCAGAAGCCGTGAATGGCATCTGGCAACGCGTGAAACAGCGCGTCGATGGTCTGACTTGTTTTGTCTATCGTTCGACGTGCGCTGATGAATCCAAGCGACTTCATCTCGCTGGCAGTCAGGCTTTCCAATAGTTCTCAGGAAGCTGACCTGCGCTCGTCGGTGAGCCGCGCTTATTACGGCGCCTTTCATCTCGCACGTCAATTTCTCGCAGACTGCGGCCTCCGGTTTGCTCAAAAGGATCTTTATGCAGCGGAAGTCCATAAGAAGGTGCGATATTGTCTAAGCGAGGCGGCAAACTCGGATGCAGTCGTCGTCGCCGGCCGTCTGCGATTCTTGCGGGACCAGCGCAACGAGGCCGACTACGATCTCGACTCAAACAAGTTCAGGACGGCCGGAAACTCTATGGCGATGATCCGCGTGACGCAGGAGATCGTCGATGCCCTGCAGCGTTGCCGTGCCGAACCGGCGTTTTCAGAGATTCGTAAGCAAATTCGAGCCTACGCGCGCGACGTGCTTCGACTGCCGCTCGACGCGATTTAGAGTCGAACCGAGAACCGGTGGGCATGGGGGACGGCGCCTCGAGTTCGCGAATGCACTTTTAACTCCCCGGCCCCTTGTGGCATGCGCTTTCCACCGCCGTGCGCGCTGCGAGTTCGCCGGCCACGGCTTGCACCAAGCGATCCAGTCCCTGACCGGTCACTGCCGAAAGCGCGAGCACCCTGCGATCGAGCTCGCGCTCAAGCCGCTCGCGCACTTCGCCCGACTCGGGCAACTCGGCCTTCGATACCGCCACGATCTCGGGCCGCTCGACCAGCGCGGCATTGTAAAGCCGCAGCTCCTCGCGGATCACGCGGTAGCTGCTCACGGGGTCCGAACCGTCAGCCGGTTGCGGCTCGACCAGGTGTACCAGGATGCCGGCCCGCTCGATGTGCCGCAAAAACTCGTGCCCCAGGCCGTGGCCCGCGTGAGCGCCCTCGATCAAGCCGGGAATGTCGGCCAGCACGAACGACCGCTCGTCGCCGTATTGCACCAGCCCCAGATTGGGAAATTTGGTGGTAAACGGATAGTCGGCAATCTCCGGTCGGGCACGCGACAACCGGCTGAGCAGCGTGCTCTTGCCGGCGTTAGGTTTGCCGATCAAGCCGACGTCGGCGATTACCTTAAGCTCGAGCACCAGCTCGCGCGATTCACCGGTGTCTCCCTCGGTCGATTCGCGCGGGGCGCGGTTGGTGGCCGATTTGAAGCGCGTGTTGCCTTTGCCGCCGCCCCCGCCATGAGCGGCGATCACGCGGTCGCCCGGCTGCGTAAGATCTTTGAGTACGAACCCGCCGGCCGCATCGTAGACGATGGTGCCCGGCGGCACCCGCAAAGTGACATCTTCGGCACTACGACCGTGCCGATTGGCGCCGCTGCCCGGCTCGCCATTGCGGGCGGTCCAATGGCGGCGGTGCGAGAGGGCGGCCAGACTATCGACGCCCGGCTCGGCCACGATCACCACGCTGCCGCCGTCGCCGCCGTCGCCGCCATCGGGACCGCCGCGCGGCACGTACTTTTCACGACGGAAGCTGACGCAGCCGTTGCCGCCACGCCCGCCTTGCACCTGAATTCGCACACGATCGACAAACATGAAAGCAGGCGGCAGACATACGAACGACAAGCCGCGGAAGCCAAACTACCGGCGAGCTTACGAGCGGCTGTCGGCGATGTTCACGCGACGGCCGCCCTGATCGAACTTCACGTAGCCATCGATCAGCGCGAAGAGCGTGTAGTCGCTGCCTTGGCCGACGCCTTTACCGGCGAAGAAGCGATTGCCCACTTGCCGCACCAGAATATTGCCCGCCCAAACCTGCTCGCCGCCGAACTTTTTGACGCCCCGCCGCTGGGCGTTCGAATCGCGCCCGTTGCGGCTGGAGCCTTGTCCCTTTTTATGCGCCATCTGCGTAATCTCCCAGCTCAGTCAGGAATCACGCTTTTTACCGATAAATCCAGCGGTAGTCAACCTGGTCATCGGGCGAAAGCCGGAACCGCTCCAAGCCGGGGTGCTCGTAATATCCGTAGCGAATCTCGCTTTCGTGCTCGTAATACTTGTCGCTGGGGCGCCAGAAATTCAGCCGCAGCGTCTTCTCCAGCAGCTTGCGGCCGGTGCCCAGCGGATCGCCTTTCTTGTAAACATAGGCGTCGCCTTCTTTAGCATCTTCCCATTGGTAGGCGTTGGTCAGGCCCTGAATGTAGACCGAAAAGTGATCGGTCGCCGGGTCGATGTCTTCCCAGGTGGCCACGCCCCACACGCCCAGCTCTTGGCCCTCGGGGCTGGGCGGAATCTCGCGCTCCATCTCGACGGTGTTCAGCAGCCGGGCCGGGGCCTCGGGATGAAGCTGCTTGTCGTTCAACAGCCGGCGCGCCGCGTCTTCGCGTCGTTCGATCTCAGGAATGGCCACCGGAATCAGCCGGTCGAGATACGCCTTGCCCGTATCCCAGCTTTCCAGCCAGATGCGCGGCGCAAACTTCACCGGCTTTTCGACGGAAACCACCGACGAGCGAATCTCGCCGTCTTCCGAAACCACGCGCTCGGCCTCTTGGCCGGTGTTCGTGATGCGGTACAGCAGATACCAGATTTGCTTTCGCTCGAAGCGGCCTTCCTTGGTCGGAATATCGACCATGATCATCCGCATTGGCTTGAAACTGATCTCCAGGCACCAGATGTTGCGCGTGAAGACAACGTCTTTGGCCAGCGAACGGCCTTTCGAGTAGGCGCGCTCGCCATATTCCGGATCGGCGGCCAGCACTTCGACCAGGTCGTGCCGGCTGAAGGTGGCGGCCACATCGTAGTCGGGCGGAATGGTCACCTCGACCCCCGGCGCCAAGGCGCGGAACTGGCCCGCCGGCGCATTGACCGCCGCGCGTTTGCCGGGCGTGCGCGACTGGGCCAGCGACGGCGCAGATGCGAGCATGGCCACGGCGGCCCCCACAACGATTCGGCAGATAGGCCGATGCAAACAATGGCTGCACATAAAACCAGCGACCTGGGAAAAAGCTGAAAACCCGCAATCGTCTAGTGTAGTTGGCGCTGCGGACAGCGGTCAACGTTTTTTTGCCCGCCGCTACCCACCGAGCAAAAACTCCAGCAAATCGGCCATTTCCCGCGGGTTGATTTTCTTCTCCAAACCTTCGGGCATCAGCGAGCGGCCGGTGCCCGACAGTTCGTCGATGTTTCGGCGGAGGATCGTCTCGTCGATGCGCTCGGCCCGGCGCAAGGTGACGCTGGTGGCGGTTTCATCGGCGATGATGCCTGTAACGATCCGGCCGTCGTCGAGCGCGACAACATATTCCTGAAAATTGGGCGCCACTTCGCGATTGGGATCGAGAATGTGGGCGAGCAGCTCTTCGCGCGTGCGGTGCTTGATGGTCAGCAAGCTGGGGCCGACGTCGTGCCCGCGATCGCCTAGCCGATGGCACGTCTGGCACTCGCGCTGGAAGACGCGTTGGCCTTGCTGGCGGTTGCCCGGCAGGCCTAGAGCCGCACGATAGTCGTCGAGCACTTGGCGCCGGGGCGTGGGGGCGTCTTGCGAGAAAAGCGCCTCGGCGCGTCGGCGAATCTGGCGATCGGCATGCTCGACCAGCAGCTTGCGCCGCGCCGCGGGAACGTCTGCCAGATTAACACGCCGGGTCTCCAAAGCTTCCAGCAACGCCGCGATTCGCTCTGGTCGGGCGAGCAATGCCTGCACGATTTCGCCGCGCAGACCCGGCGTGAGCGCGGCGTAATTGCGCAGCAGCAATTCGGCAACTGCCGGTTCGGCGTAGCCCGACAGCGCCCGCACCGCCCCACGTTGGATTTCCTGCGGCTCGCGCGGCGAAAGCAATCCGGCCAGCGAGGGCGATGCGCGATCGTAGCCGGCGATGGCCAGCAAATCGATGGCCCGCAGGCGGCGATCGAGCGGCGCTTCGCCATCGGCGAGCCGCGCCTGCGCACGTCCGGTCTGCCGTGCGATCAACCGGGCAGCAGGCGAGTCGTCGGGAATCAACTCGCTCGACGCTAGTCCGCCGGATTTCAATGCGCCGGCTCGTTTCAGCCCAGCTCCCAAGCCGATCAATAGGCTCGCTTGGACTTCGGCCGCGGTTGTTGCATCCAGCGCGGCGATTGCCCGCAAGGCGTCGGCGGTCTCCGTTGGCCGATGTCGGGCGCCGACGATCGACGCCAGGTCGCGCAGCAACGTCTGCGCTTCGCCGCGTTCGATCCATTGCCGATCGGCCAGCAGCTTTGCCAACAACGCGGTCGCCGATTCGCCGGCCGAACTAAGCACGGCCGTGCGAAGCCAAACATCGGCCGCGTCGCGTCGCGCGATGCCCACCAGCGCGGTCAACGCCTCGCAGCGCAGGCGGCCGTCTGCCGATGCATTTGCCGGCGCACTGATCAACTCACCCAGGCTAAAAGCCACCTGAAACCGCACGCGAATCTCTTCATTGTCAGCCAGCGCGATCACGCCCCTGGCAAGCTCGGGCGACGCGGCCAGTCGCGGCTCGGCCAATCGCACGGCGTGCTCGCGGACGCCCGGCGAGTCGTCACGTAATGCCCGCAACAAATCGGCCTCGGCGAGCGCTTCCAATCCATCGAGCGACCAGAGGGCGTGCAGCCGTGCCAGCGGATGCCGACTCTCGCCGAGCAAGCTGCGCAGCGGAGCAACAGCCGCCGGACTCTGCCGTTCGAACAGCAGCCGGTGAGCGGTTTCGCGCCACCAGGCGTTGGGGTTTTCAAGCTGGGCGACCAGCTCTTCGTTGCTGGCTTCGCCGAGCCTTGGCGGGGCGGGCGGTTGAAAGCCCGGCGGAGCAAGACGGTAAATCCGCCCGCGATCGTGGCCGCTTCGCAGATCGAGCTGTGCCTTGATGTCGTCGGGAATCGACCAGGGGTGCTCGATCGTTTCGCGATACATGTCGAGCACGTGCAGCGTGCCATCGGGCGCGTTGACATAATTGACCGGGCGAAACCAATTGTCGGTGGAACGCACGAACTCGGTCTTCGCATCGCCCCGCACGGCGCGAAACGTCACGCCGTCGGGCGAAAGCACTTGCCGGTGCACCAGGTTGCCGGCTACCTCGCCCAGAAAGGCGTTGCCGTAGTACTTGGCCGGGTAGGCTGCGCCGCGATAGATGGTGATGCCGCTGGACGAGGTGAAATAGCCTTCGGCCGCGGTTTCGCTGCGGGGCGTGGCGGGATTTGCCTCCGCGACGAGCCGCGCCGCGCGCACCGCCCGCCACGTTTCGGGCGGGCTGATGCGATACACCGGCAGCGTATCGCCCGCCGCCGCGGCGTCGTGTACGGCCGCGGCCACCGGCAGGTAGGGATTGCGTGCCAGGTAGCGGGCCGGCAACACCACGTGCTGCACCGGATTGCGAATGTTGCAGATAAACCGGCGGTTCCAGTCGTCAAACGTGTTGCCGAACCGCGCCCCGCCCGACAGCAACTCGAAAGCATCATCGCGCGGATCGAAGCGAAAGTCGTTGCGGCCCAGCATCCATGCTCGGGCGTCGGACTGCCCGGCCGGGCGTATCTGCCCGCCGTTGCTCGAACCCGCGCCATAAATGCGATGATCGAGGCCCCAGGCCAGGTTGTTCATCACGGCCTGCACGTTGAACTTGCGGAAGCCGTTGTAGATTTTACGCCGCACGTCAGCCCGGCGGTCACCGTCGGTATCTTTGAGATACCAAACGTCGGGCGTGGCGGCCACAAACAAGCCGCCCTTCCACAGCGCAAGACCGGTTGGCCAGGACAGCCCGTCGGCAAAGACGGTGGCGCGGTCGAAATCGCCGTCGCCATCGGTGTCTTCGAGCATGCGCACCCGGCCCAGCGGAGCGTCGGTGGTGCGTTCGATGAACGGCTGATCGGTCGATTGGTCGGTATACGGATAGTCCGACATTTCGGCGACGTAGGCCAGGCCGTTTTCGTCGTAGACCATCGCCACCGGGTCGGCCACCAGCGGCTCGGCGGCCAGCAGTTCCATCTGAAAACCATCGAGTGTCTCGAAACTCTTGAGCGCTTCGGCCGGCTCTCGCGGCGGAATGCGGGGCAGACGGTCTTCTTCCGCCAGCGCATTCGCGAGGTGGCAAAGCGCCAGGCCGACGAAGATCACGAGGCCCAGGCCAACCGATCGGTTTCGACCTTCAACACTGCTGGCGACCGACCCGGTGTCGGTAGGGAACGCCCTCTGTGGCGTTCCGTGGCTCGCGGCGCGAGACCGAATCGAAGGTAGCGGATCGCGAACGACTCGCATTTGACGACGCAACCGTTTTACGCAGAGAACTTCGGCCGGCGCACGCGTAACTACCGGATAACAAAAGGGCCGCAGCGGCGGATTACAGCAACCGTTCTTCGGGAGATTGCCTGAATGCGTCGCCGGAGGAGGGCGCCACAGCCTTCAACCTCGCATACCCGTGATGCCGCAGTCAAGACCTGCCTCAGTCTCGTGGTCAGGAGTTGCCGCCGAGCGCCACGGCTGCTTGAATCGGTTGCCGCGGTGCTCGTCGGTTTCGCGCCCGCACCGTTGCTGATCGAAAACGACAAGGGATACAGCGTGGCCGAGCTATTGATGCTTCCGGTTCTCGGATCGGACGGCGAATCGGGCCTCATCAGGCGGCGACGATGGGGTGAATTCGCTCTTGCGGCGGGCCGCCGGTCACGTGAACGCCCCACTGGGCATCGACGAACACATTCACTTCGCTGCGCATGCCGAACTCGGGCAGGTAAATGCCCGGCTCGATCGAAAAACACGTGCGCGGCACGATCCGCCGCTCGTCGTGCGTCTCCAGGTTGTCCATGTTGGCGCCGTTGCCGTGAGTTTCTTGGCCGATGCTGTGCCCGGTGCGGTGTACAAACTGCGGCCCGTAGCCGGCCCGTTCGATCACGGCGCGGGCGGCGTCGTCGACTTGCCAACCGTGCAACGCCTCGCCTGCGGACAGCGCGTGCCGCACGCGGGCGATGGCCGCATCGCGGGCCTGGATCACCATCTGAAAGATGCTTTCAAATCGCTCGGGCGCAGAATCCCCCACGTAACCCATTCGCGTGAGATCGCTATACACGGCCCGCGGCCGGTCGAGCTTGGCCCACAGATCGATCAGCACGAGGTCGCCCGCTCGGATCAGCCCGTCGTCGCCGGGCCGCGGCTCGTAGTGCGGGTCGCCGCTGTGCGGGCCGACCGCCACGATGGGCGGATGGTCGGTCACCAGGCCGTGCCGCCGGAAGAATTCTAAAATGCTTTGCTGCACTTGTTGTTCGTGAACCGCGCCATCGGCCCGCACGCGCTGGGCAATCAGCCGCCAGGCGTGTTCGTAGGCGGCGGTGGTGTGGCGCTCGGCGGCCAGGTGCATTTGCCATTGCTCGTCGTCCCAGGCCGCCTCGAACAATTGCACCAGGTCGCCGGACGAGCCGATTTCGACGCCCAGCGAACGGACGGCTTCGAGCGTGCCCGCATCGACCCGCGAGATATATGGAATGGCGTTGCGAGGAGAATACTCCATGGCCACGCGCCGCATGCCGGCAACCAAAGTGGCCAGCCCGCCGTCGAGTTCTTGCCAGCGGGCGTAGGCGTGCTTCACGCCCGGCAGGTGGTCGAGCGCGCCGGCCTCGATGCGGTGTACGAGCTTGCGCGGTTCGCCGTCGGCGGGAATGCAGTAGAAGAACCGCCGCGAGCTGACGGCGTCGTCGGGCAAGTCGAGAATGCGCCGGGCCAGCGGATTGCTGCGACGAAAGTCGTAGAGCAACCAGCCGTCGAACTGGCTTTGCTTCAGCGCCGCTTGAATGGCGGAAAGATCGAACATCGGGGCCTCCGCGCCGTCGTAGTTTGAGACTCAGCTCCGCAGTACGCGATGGGCCGAGCGCAACGAGTCCACCGTTTCTTTGAAGGAGATGGGGAGATACAGAGAGAGATGTGGAGATAAAACGAAGATTAGAGGAGCATTGCCGCAAGCGCCTCCCTTATTTGATTCTTTCTTATCTCCTTATCTCCACTTTATCCCCTCATCCCCGCCACATTGGCGTCCAACTTTGTGGAGGTGGTACTCGCTGCGTTTGTTCCACCCTGCGGCGTATGTCCCGCACTGCGTTCAAAGTCGGATCGCCTCTTTGGCCAGCGACACCACATTTTCGACGGTGAAGCCAAAATGCTTGAACAGTTGCCCTGCGGGTCCCGAAGCGCCAAATCCCTTCATGCCTAAAAACCGGCCGCTGGGGCCGAGATATCGTTCCCAACCTTGCCGCACGCCGGCCTCGACCGCCACGCGCGCCGTCACGCCCGAGGGCAACACTTGCTCGCGATACTGCAAATCTTGCTCGTCGAACAGCTCCCAGCAAGGCATGCTCACCACGCGCGCCTTGATGCCTTCGGCCGCCAATTGCTCATAGGCCGACAGGCACAGGGCAACCTCGCTGCCGGTTGCCAAAAGCAGCACATCGGGCCGTCCACCGGCGTCGGCCAGCACATAGCCGCCGCGGGCCACGCCGGCCGCCGAGCCATATTTGCCGCGGTCGACGGTCGGCAGGTTTTGCCGCGTCAGCACCAGCGCGGCCGGGCGGTCTTTCCATGCCAGAACGGTGCGATAGGTCTCGGCCACTTCATTGGCGTCGGCGGGACGAAACGTGGCCAGCCAGGGAATCGCCCGCAACGCCGCCAGGTGCTCGACCGGCTGATGCGTGGGGCCGTCTTCGCCGACGCCGATCGAATCGTGGGTAAAGACAAAGATCGACGGCAGCTTCATCAACGCGGCCAGCCGTAGCGAGGGCCGCAGATAATCGGCGAAGACAAAGAACGTGGCGCCAAAGGCACGCAGCCCGCTGAGCACCATGCCATTAACCGCCGCCGCCATGCCGTGCTCGCGGATGCCGAAGTGCAGATTGCGGCCCTGATAAGTGCCCGGCTCGAAGCTGCCCAGCCCGTTCATATTGGTCATCGTCGAAGGCGCGAGATCGCCCGCCCCGCCCACGAACCACGGCACGCGGGCCGCGATGGCGTTGATAACCTTGCCCGATGAAACGCGTGTGGCCAGTCCCTTGGCGTCGGCGGCGAAGTTCGGCACATCTTTGTTCCAGCCCTGGGGCAGTTCGCCCTTTTCAAGCAGCTTCCACTGCGCGAAAACTTCGGGATGCTTGCAGGCGTAATCGGCGAGCTTGGCCTCCCATTCGGCGAAGCGCTTCGCGCCACGGCGACCGACGCCCTCGGCAAAGTCGGTCAGCACTTCGGGCGGAATGAGAAACTTGGCGTCTTCGGGCCAGCCATAGGCTTGCTTGGTCAGGCGAATCTCGTCTTCGCCTAACGGCGCCCCGTGCGCACCGTGCGTGTCTTGCTTGTTCGGCGAGCCATAGGCAATGTGGCTCTTGACGATGATCAGCGTGGGACGATCTTCGGTGC
Source organism: Pirellulales bacterium (assembly GCA_036379195.1). Classification (GTDB taxonomy): domain Bacteria; phylum Planctomycetota; class Planctomycetia; order Pirellulales; family JAICIG01; genus JAICLL01. The sequence continues at coordinate 5,235 of DASVHB010000664.1, read as the reverse complement.
GCGAGAACTCTTGATACGCGGCGGTCAGGGCGTCGAGGTCGTTGGCGTCGGCCACGTGAATGACGTGCCAGCCGTAGCCCTCGAACCGCCCGCCCACGTCCTCGCTGAAGGCCAACGACGTGTCGCCCTCGATGGTGATCGAATTGTCGTCGTAGATCCAGCACAGATTGGCCAGCTTCAAGTGCCCGGCCAGCGACGCGGCCTCGGAAGAGACGCCTTCCATCATGTCGCCGTCGCTGCACAGGGCGTAAATGTTGTAATCGAACAGCTCGAAGCCGGGGCGATGAAACTGGGCGGCCAGCCAGCGCTGGGCGATGGCCATGCCGACGCTGTTGCCCAGCCCCTGGCCCAGCGGACCGGTGGTGGTTTCGATGCCGCTGGCCTCGCGATATTCCGGATGTCCTGCGCAGCGGCTATGCAGTTGGCGAAACCGCTGCAAGTCGCCCAGCGGAATGGCTGGCTCGCTGGTGGGGCGGCCATCGGCTCCGGCTTGCTTGACGCCGGCCAGGTGCAGCACGCTGTAGAGCAGCATCGAGGCATGCCCGCACGACAACACGAAGCGGTCGCGGGCTGGCCAGGCGGGCTGCCCAGGATCGTATTTCAACACGCGGTTCCAGAGCGTATAGACGACCGGGGCCAGGGCCATCGGCGTGCCGGGATGCCCGCTGTTGGCCGCCTGCACGCCGTCCATGGCCAGCGTGCGGATGGTATTGATCGAGAGTTGTTCGAGCGTGGCAGTTTCGGTCGGCATCAGCAATGGTTCCAGGGGAGAAATGAAAACCGGCGGCCGAAAACCGCCGTTCCTGCTAGCCAAAAAGTCTAGAGGCGCTTCCGCGGCGCGTCAACGCTGGTGGACCTGCGGCGCGCCGGTGGCTACCATACCGACCATGCCGAATCAATTCTTCGCCAAGAAAACACTTGAGTCGCTGGTGCATGAAATGGCTGGCGAGCACCGCCTGCGGCGCGTGCTGGGGCCGGTGGCCCTTTCGGCGCTTGGCGTGGGGGCAATTATCGGCACTGGCATTTTTGTGCTCGTAGGCGAAGCGGCCCACGACAAGGCGGGTCCCGCGCTGATGCTGTCGTTTGTGGTCGCCGGCATTGCGTGTGTCTTCGCGGCGCTCTGCTACGCCGAGTTCGCCGCCATGGCGCCCGTCGCCGGTTCGGCCTATACCTACGCCTACGTCACGCTGGGCGAGCTGTTTGCCTGGATCATCGGCTGGGATTTGGTGCTCGAATACGCTGTGGGCGCCGCCACCGTGGCCAATGGCTGGTCGCATTATTTCCAATCGTTGATCGGCATGTTTCACTGGGCCATCCCCGCATGGCTGGCCGAGCCGCCTTTTGACTACGACCCGGCCACGGGGGAGTTTTTTATGACCGGAAGCCTGCTCAATCTGCCGGCCCTGGCCATTGCCGCCATCGTCACCTCGATTCTCGTGCTTGGCATTCGCGAAAGTGCCGGCTTCAACGCGGCTATGGTCATTGTCAAGGTGACCGTCGTCCTATTCGTGATCGTCGTGGGCGCCTGGTATGTTAACCCAGAGAATTGGCAGCCGTTCGCGCCCTATGGGTACAGCGGAATCAGCTTTTTCGGAAAGACGCTGCTGGGGCAAGAAGGGCCAGGCGGAGAACCGCTCGGCATGATGTCGGGAGCGGCGATGATCTTTTTCGCCTACATCGGCTTCGACGCGCTTTCGACTCAGGCGGAAGAGGCGCGCAATCCCAGCCGCGACGTACCAATCGGAATTATCGTTTCCTTAACGTTGTGCACCTTGCTCTATATCGCCGTCGCCGCGGTGCTTACCGGCATGGTGCCCTACCATGACTTGAACATTAAAGCGCCGGTTTCCGACGCTTTTCGACAGGTCGGTCTGGGCTGGGCCGAATTTTTGATTTCGGTGGGCGCGCTGACCGGCATTACTTCGGTGCTGTTGGTGATGATGCTCAGTCAGCCACGCGTGCTTTTGGCCATGTCGCGCGATGGGTTGCTGCCCGCGAGTTTCTTTGCCGCGGTGCATCCCCGGTTTCAAACACCCTGGAAATCGACCATCCTTACCGGTCTGGTGGTGGCCACCATGGGTTCGCTGTTGCCACTGCGGTTCTTGGCCGAGTTGGTGAATATCGGTACGCTGCTGGCGTTTGTCATCGTGTGCGCGGCGGTGCTCATTATGCGCCGCATCGACCCCGACGCACCGCGCCCGTTCCGCGCTCCCTTGGTGCCGCTGGTGCCGATCTTGGGCATCACTTTTTGCTTGGTGCTGATGTTTTCGCTGCCGTGGGAGAACTGGGTGCGGCTGGCCGGCTGGCTGGCGATCGGGCTGGTGATCTACTTCGCCTATGGGCGTCGGCACAGCCATCTGGGCCGCGAACTGCGCCGCGAGATCGCCACGCACGGCGTTTCGCCCGCCGGCAGCCCCGCCGATTTGTAATTCGTAAGGCGAACCGAGCGCGGCGAGTCCCACGTTTTGCCGCATGATCGTTGACGCGCCGATTTGCCGCCAGCAGGTCGGACTCGCTGTGCGCGGCCCGCCCTTCCGCCGCTCACGGAACGCCGGAGGGCGTTGCCTACAGACCTGCCGGCGGCTCGGGCGGGTTTCCGCCCAGGCCCCAAGTTTTCAACTTGCGTTGCAGCGTGCGCACCGAGATGCCCAGCACGTCGGCGGCGTGCGTGCGATTGCCGTGGCAGCGATCGAGCACCGACAAGATGGCCGTCCGCTCCAAGTCGCGCAGATTGCTGGTGTCGGTCCGGCCGGCGGCCTTGGCCAGCAGCGACGAGTTGCCGCTGAGATAGGCCGGCAGGTCGCCCAGCGACAGCGTTTCGCCACTCGACATCACCACCATGTTTTCGATCGCGTTGCGCAACTGCCGCACGTTGCCCGGCCATTCATAGGCCAGCATAAATTGCGTAAGCTCGGGCGAAAGCGTGGGCGACGAGCGCTCGTGTTTCTGGCAGGCGTCGGCCAGAAAGGCGTCGATCAACAGCGGAATGTCGCCGCGCCGCTCGCGCAGCGGCGGCAATTCGATCGAGAGCACATTCAGGCGATAAAACAGGTCTTCGCGAAACGCGCCTTCGCCCACCAGCTCGCCCAGGTTGCGGCTGGTGGCGGCCACCAGTCGCACATCGACGCGGCGCTCGTCGTTGCTGCCAATGGGATTCACCGTCAGATGATCGAGCACGCGCAGCAGCTTGGCCTGGGCCGGCAGCGGAAAGTCGCCGATTTCGTCGATAAACAGCGTGCCCTGATCGGCGGCCTCGAAGCGGCCAATGCGGGCACGCTCGGCGCCGGTGAACGCGCCGGGCACATGGCCAAACAGCTCCGCCTCGATCAGGCTTTCGGGCAGCGCGGCGATGTTCACGGCAATATAGGGACCGTCTTTGCGCCGGCTGTAGGCGTGAATGGCCGAGGCCACCAGCTCCTTGCCGGTGCCCGATTCGCCGAGAATCAGCACCAGGCTGTCGGTGGGCGCCGCGCGCCGGACGCGTTCAAACACTTCGAGCATGGCCGGCGATTGGCCCAGAATGCACCGCCCGCCGCGGACTTCGAACAAACCGGCGGGCTGCGTGTCGCCGGTCGCTTGTTCCCGCGCAATCTTGCGGCGCACCAGCACCAGCAGCGCGTCGGGATCGACCGGCTTGGTCAGATAGTCTTCGGCGCCCAGTTTCATGGCCGTCACCGCCGAATCGACGTCGCCATAGGCGGTGGCCATGATGAACGGCGTTTGCGGGCGCCGCTCGCGCCACTGCCGCAGCAGGTCGATGCCGCTGGCCTTGCCCATCCGCAGGTCGCTAATCACCAGGCCGACGTCGTCGTGCAGGTGTTCGAGAGCTTCCTCTGGATCGCGGGCCGTGATCACGCGATACGCTTCCATGCGCAACAAACGGGCCAGCGCCTCGCGCTCGCTTTGTTCATCTTCAACCACCAACACACTAGACGGTGCTGTCATGAAATACCTCCGCAATGGCCGCGGCGCGACCTTCGGGAAACCGGACGACAAACCGCCCGCGCGACGATTCGCCTCCCTCGTAGGCAATGCTGCCGCCGCATTCATCGACAAATTTTTTGACCAGCGCCAGCCCCAACCCGATGCCCAGTTCCTTGGTCGAATAGAACGGCTCGAAAATGCGCAGCCGGTGGGCGGCCGGCACGCCGGGGCCATTGTCGCTGACCACCAGCTCGATCGAGCGACCGGCGCGGTGTACGTCGATCTCGATGCGGCCGCCCTTGCCGACCGCCTCGCGCGCGTTGTTCAACAGATTCAACAAGATCTGCCGCAGCCGCGCTCGATCGATGCGCACCGGCCGCGGCTCGGCGCCCAGCCGCGCCACCACGGCCACGTGCTGGTCTTCCATCACGTGCTTCACCAGGTCGAGCGCGCCGCGAACTTCGGCGTTCAAATCGAGGTCTTCGGCGCGAGGCGGCTCGCTCCGCGCGTAGCCCAACATCTCGCCGATCAAGGCCGAGACGCGGCCGATTTCCCAAACCGATTCGCCGACGATGGCGTTCAGCTCTTCGTCGGGCAGCCGCGCTTCGCCGCGGTGAACGCGGTCGATGGCGTGCAAGTTCAGGCGGATGGCGTTGAGCGGGTTGCGCACTTCATGGGCCAGCCCGACAATCAACTGACTGAGCTCGGTCATACGGCGCATGTCGGCCAGATCGAGCCCGCGTTGCAGGGCCGCGGCCTGCCGCGTAATGACGTAGAGCGAGCCGATGGCCACCAACACCACCAAGGCCGCGCCGCCCACCACCACCAGCCAGCCAAACAGGGCGAATTCTTCGTCGGCCGTGGCCGTGGCGTTGAACCAATCGCGGCTCAACCCGCAGTGATACACGCCCACGGTCCGCCCGTTGAACGTGATCGGCAGCCGGACATCGAACGCCGGCAGACCGCCCGTCAACGCCGTCAGGTTGGTTTCGACCACATCGCTGCCCGCCACCGCGACGCGGCGCTGATACCAATCGCTGGGCAACCGCCCGCCCGCCAGCGACGGCGTGCTGTGCGCCACCAGGTGATGGCCGCCGTCTTCGACCGCCGCATAGGCCCATTCCGCTTCGGCCACGATGTCGGATTTCCAGTGACTGGTCAGCCACTCTTGGCTGCGTAAGTCGCTGAAGTCGGGCGCAATCTTTCCTTCGACAAGGTCGCGTTCGATATGGCGCACCGTGCGCTCTGAGTGCGAATTGGCTTCGGCAACCTCGGCCTGCAGCAACGACTCGCGCCCGCGGCGCACGTCGC
>DASVHB010000663.1:0-3836 GCA_036379195.1 Pirellulales bacterium | reverse complement strand
GTGAGTTGGGACGGCTGCACGCTCGACGATCAGCGGCTGCGGCTGATGGTCTCAAAGCTCGACCCCCAGCGCGATCAGCTCGGCGGCGCGCCATTGCCAGCCGCCGCGGCGGAAGAACTCGATAAAAAGACCAAGTATTTCACCGGGGCAATCACCGGGGCCGACCTGCTCGACCGGCTGACCACCGAGCCCATCAGTCTCTCGGAAGACGAGGCGCTGGGCCGCCTGAAGGGCACGCTGATCGGTCCCGACAGCGAAACCACCTGCCTGGTGCTCACGCTTTCGCAGGAGGGTAAAGACCATCTGCGCAACTGTGTCAACACCGTCCGCAAGGCCGCCGATGAATCGGGCATTACGCTCGACCAACTGCACATGGGCGGACCGCCGGTCGATAATGTGGCGATCGACGAGGCCGGCGAAAAGAGCCTTTATCGGTTGGCGGGCTTGGCCGCGGGCATCGGCCTGATCATCTCGTGGTGGTGCTTGCGCAATATCAAGCTCATCATGATCGTGTTTTTCGCCGGCATCTATGGCGCCGCCGCCAGCCTGGCCATCGTGTGGTACTCGCCGCTCCTGCTGGGGCAGCCGCTCGGATGGATCTCGGTCAACGCCATCCTGCTCACGATGCCGTCGCTGGTGTATGTGGCGACGATCTCGGGGGCGATTCACCTTTCGAACTATTACCGCGATCAGCTTCTGGAAGGAGCCGATATCCATGAAGCGCCGGGAATGGCGATTCGCCACGCCTGGCTGCCGCTGACCTTGGCCACGGCCACCACCGCTGTCGGTCTGTGGACGCTCTGCTATAGCGAGCTGGTGCCCATTCAACTGTTTGGCCTGTACTCGGGCGTGGGAGTGGTGGTAAGCGCTCTGCTGTTGTTCTTTCATGTGCCGGCGGCGTTGCAGGTATGGCCGCTGCACGGACTGGTGCCCGAACGACCGCACGCCGAGGCGCATGCAGCGGAAGAAACCGCCTTCGACGCCTTTTGGCGGCGCATCGGCGAGACCATCATCCGCCGCAATGGGCTGGTGACGGTCGGCTGCCTGGTGCTGCTGGGCGCATGCACCTGGGGCATGACGCGCATCAAGACATCAGTGCACCTGATGCGGCTGTTTCCGCCCGACGCCAAGATTCTGGCCGACTACACTTGGCTGGAAAAACACCTGGGCGACCTGGTGCCGATGGAGGTGATTCTCAAGATCGACACGCGGCAGTGCTCGCTCGACTTTCTGGAGCGTATGGAACTGGTCGAGCGCGTGCAGCAGCAATTGGACGCCGCCGACGAAGTGGGCGGCGTGCTTTCGGCGGTGACGTTTGCGCCGCACTTGCCTCACCCCGAAGACTTTAAAGCCAAAAAGCGACGTGGGCCGAGCATCTTCAATCCTTTAAGTCGGATCCTATTGAAGGAGGGGCAGTACGAGCTGCAGCGCAAGATCACCAGCAAACATCTCGCCGAGCACCGCGACGAGATGATCGATGGCGATTACCTGTCGATCGACGAAGACGGCCAAGAGCTGTGGCGGATTAGCGCTCGTGTGGGCGCCCTGAAAGACGTCGACTACGGCGATGTGCTCAAAGACATTCCGCGGCATGTGAGGCCGGTGTTGAACGAAGAAGCCCGCAAAGGCGTCGAGGGCATCCAGCCCATTTACACGGGGCTGGTGCCATTGGTTTACAAAGCCCAGCGGTCGCTGTTGCAGGGGCTGATTTGGGGATTTGTCAGCGACTTTTTGCTGATCACGGTGGTGATGATGCTGGCCGTGCGCGATTGGTCGTCGGGACTCATTTTGGCGTTGCCGAGCATTTTCCCAGCGTTGATGGTGTTTGGCCTGATGGGCTGGCTGGGCGTGGTGGTCGACATTGGCACGGTGATGGCCCCCAGCGTGGCCTTGGGCGTGACGGTGGACGACGTGGTTCACTTTATGATCATGTATCGCGGCGGGTTGAAAGCGGGGCTGAGCCGTCCCGCCGCCGTGATGTTGGCCTATAAAGGCTGCGCGCGGGCGATGTATCAAAGTTGGGGCGTGATCGGCCTGGGCTTGTCGGTTTTTGCTTTGAGTCCGTTCACGCCCACGCAACGCTTCGGCTATATGATGGTCACGCTGCTCACGTCGGCCCTGATCGGCAATTTGCTGTTGCTGCCGGCGCTGTTGGCCGGTCCGCTGGGTTCGCTGTTCGGCCGCCGCTACACACGCGGTCGCCAGACCAGCGAGCCGAAGACGCCCGCCATCGAATCGAACCGGGCGGCCGCGTCGGTGCGGGTGCATGCCGCCGAGGCCGTCGGCGCCGCCGACCATCTGCGCCGCAGCCACCAACCCTGGGCCTCGCTATTGCTAGTCCTTGCCCGCTGGTTCGGGTGACGCCACCTTACTACTGGTGGCTGCGGCAGAGGCTTGCCGATGCCCCGGAAGCGGTCAACTGGGGCATCGCTTAGACTCTGCCTGGGCTGCGCAAAATGTGTGACTACGGCCACCGGCGGTTGGTTCCGGCTTGGTTCCACCAAGATGCCACCGGGGCATTTGCCGAACGTCGCGTTTTATGCGATTACGGCCCGAGGCCGGCCACAACTGCCGGGAGTGCCGCGCGGGGCGCGGTAGAATCGCAGCGCTGCCCTGAATCTCATGGATCAACCGTCGCCATCACCACCAGGTTCGCCTTCCGCGCGTAAGCATCGACGGCACGCGAAATCGTCCGACGACGAAACGTACACCGTGTGCGTGAGCGGGCTCAATCACAGCTTCGGCCAGGGCGAGCTGCGCAAGCAGGTGCTGTTCGATAATCGCCTGGAACTCGAGCGCGGCGAGATTGTCATCATGACCGGCCCCTCGGGGTCGGGCAAAACCACGTTGCTCACGCTCATCGGCGCGCTGCGCAGCATTCAAGATGGCAGCATCCAAGTGCTGGGCCGCGAACTGAAGGGCCTCAGCAGCCGCCAGTTGGTCGAGGTCCGCCGCGACGTGGGCTTTATTTTTCAGGCCCATAATCTGTTTGAATCGTTGACGGCGTTTCAAAACGTCTCGATGGCCATGGAGCTGAAAACCTCCGACCGCGGGGCGATCCAGCAGCGAGTGGAAGATTTGCTCGGCACGCTGGGCCTAGGGCATCGCGTTCATTACAAGCCCGAAGCGCTCTCCGGCGGACAAAAGCAGCGCGTGGCCATCGCCCGCGCGTTGGCCAACGAGCCGCGGCTGATCTTGGCCGACGAGCCGACGGCGGCGCTCGATCGCGAATCGGGCCGCGACGTGGTCGAGTTGCTGCGCAAGTTCGCCAAAGAGCAAGGAGCCACCATTCTGATCGTGACCCACGACAACCGCATTCTGGACGTGGCCGACCGCATCGTGAACATGGTCGATGGTCGCGTAATCTCCGACGTGTCGGTCGCCGAATCGGCGAACATCGCCGAGTTTCTGCGCAAGAGTCCGCTGTTCGCCAGTTTGTCGGCCAACACGCTGGCCGAGGTGGCCGACAAGATGACGCTCGAAGAATACCCGGCGGGGGCCGAGGTGATCCGTCAGGGCGAGTCGGGTGACAAGCTGTATGTGATTCGTTCCGGCTCGGCCCTGGTCGACGTGAGCGAGAACGGACAAACGCGCCAGGTGGCAAAACTGTCCGTAGGCGATTTTTTCGGCGAGGCAGCCCTGCTCAGCGGCGAGCCGCGCAACGCCACCGTGCGGGCCGCCGAAGACGCCGAAATGTATAGCCTGGGCAAGGACGATTTTAAGCGCGTGATCGACTCCAGCCCGCCTTTCCGCGACGAGCTGCGGCGGGTGCTGTTCAGCCGGCAATAGCCGGCGCTCGGCTGGGTGGTGTCGCAAAGTTGATCTGGCCGGAGCGA
>DASVHB010000662.1:0-6933 GCA_036379195.1 Pirellulales bacterium | reverse complement strand
TCCAGGCCGAGCGCTGGCCGTGTCGGCTGCCGGCGCGGTGGCATCTTCCTGATGGCATCGCAAGCAGACGGCGACGTAGTTGAGGTCGTCGCGCGGCGAATCGCCATGAGGGTCGTGACAATCGCCGCACAGCAGCTTGGTGGCGCTGTTCTGATAGCAAGCGCTGGCGACCAGCGCGGCGACCGGAAGCTTTGCCAATTGCAGATCGGTGCGCTGCTCGCCAATGTCAGAACGCCCATGACACTCGCCGCAAACGTACAAGTCGCGGATCAGCCGCTCGTCGCCAACTTCCGCAATCGACTGGAGCAATTCTTCGGGCGGATTCGCAGGGCGTTGCCCCTCGCGCAGCCGCCGCGCCAAGCCAAGCGCTTCGACGAGCTCGGGCGCGCGCAGTTTGACCGGTTCGCCTTGCTGGGCCGATTCCACATGGTCGCGTCCGGGGCCGTGACAGCGCTCGCAATCGACGCCAAACCGCGAGCGCGCGATATCGACCTTGCCGGCGGATTGCACCAGCAGCGACGCATGGCAGTTCAAGCATGCCTGATCGCCGTGTTTCTCGATGGGCCGGCCCAGCGCTTCGCGGGCCGAGACGGGGCGTGCCGTTCGCTGCCCCGGCGTTAGATCCCAGCGGTCTGTCTGGGTGTAATAAGTAACTCGCAGCTCTTCATAGTTGTCGGCATCGAGTTCTCGAACGAATGTCCAGGCAAGTTTGCCTGAACCCAGAGCGTAGGTCATCTCGGCGCGTGCAACTTCACGTCCTCGTTTGGCCTCCAGTTGCAGCTTGCCGTCCTGCCGCTCGACGCGGTATCGCACCCGGTTGCGCTCGTCGACCACGACGGCTGGCAAGCGCAGGGATCGAGCGGGTGCAAATGGCTCGCTGCTCTGCAAAGTCAGAGCCATGTGGCTGCATTGCTGCCGCGCGCTGATGTCTTGATGGCATTCGGCACAGGCCGCGGCGCCGACATAGCCGTGAAGCGCGGCTCCACGCGGCGCCAGCACCTCCGCCGCCGGCCTCAGCCCTTGATAGAGCGCCGCGCCGATGGCCACCAAGGCGACGACGGCGATCGCCATTCCGACGGGCCGCGCCGCGGCTAATCTCTGCGATCTTGACCGAGCGCGTCTGAGCATCGCGTATGACCTACGGCTTTGCATGCTGGCATTGTAACAACTGGCCGGATGGGCCGAGCGAAGCGAGTCCCCACACGCATTTAACCCGCAATGCGCATCCGCCCCCGGAGGCGCCAAACAGCGCGTCCCATACTAACCCGAAGCGTAAGCGAGGTTATCTCGGGTTCCCGTCCTCGCTTACGCTTCGGGTTGTGGGAAGGTCATCCTACGGGCCAATACCGCTCATGTTCGTCAGAACAGGGGGGCGATTGTAACGGCGACCGGTTTCTTCTGTCGAATCTGATCGAGCGACGCTGACTCTACGCTTCAGCAGCGAAGTCTAGGGCACGGCGTTCGCCTCGTGGCGTCCCTCGACGATTCGATAGCAAGCATTTACCGGCAAGTTGTGAAAGATCTCGGTTCCGCCCGCCGGCCATTGCACCGTGACAAGCTCGGCGGTGTCATGGCGACCGAGGCCGAACACGAGCCGGCGTTCGTTGCTGGCCTGGTAGCCATCGCCCGCCGTGAGTTGGCGCCACCAGCTTTCGCCGCCCGCACTCACGCGGACATGGGCGCCGAGGGCGTCGCGCTCTGAGGTCACGCCCCGCAGCTCGATGGCCAAGAAATGCCCGGCGTCGGGCGTCACGTTCGTCAACAGAGCTGTCGGCGTTTCCAAGTGCGTCGCCAGCAGATCTTCGCGCCCATCGCGGTTCCAGTCGATCTTGGCCAATGCCCGCCCCAGGCTAAGACGCGAAAAGTACGGGCCCGCTTCATTGCTGCGCTCGACAAACCGGCCGCCCGCGTTCACAAACAATTGCGGCCGCATGGCGTAGGGAACCCTGTCGCTCGTGCGATCTTCGATATGGCCGTTGACCACCACGAGATCTTCCCATCCGTCCAAATCGGCATCGATGAACTGAGTGCCGAAACCGAGTCGCTCATAGCTGGGTTGGGCCAGGCCGCTGGCGGCGGTGGCATCGGTGAAAAAGCCGCTTTCGCCGGCCAAATAAAGGGTGTTGCTCTCGCGGTAAAAGTTGGTGACGAACAGATCGAGCCGACCGTCGCGGTTGGCGTCACCGGCGGCAACACCCATGCATGCTTGCGCTCGGCCTCGTCCGTCGAAGGCCAGGCCCAACACGGCGGCTTGTTCATCAAGCAGGAGTGGTCCACCACGCTCGGCAGCCTGGTTGACGAAATAGAAATTGGCGTCCTGGTCGTTGGCCACAAACAAGCTGAGTTTGCCGCCGCCATCGAAATCGGCGGCCACGATGCCCAACCCGTTTCCTCCCGCGACATGGACCCCGGATTTGCGACTCACGTCGGCAAACCGCCCATCCCCCAGATTGATCCAAAGCTGGTCGGGCTGCGGCTCGAAATTCTTTGGCCCGCACAGACGCGGCCGGTCGCCGATTGAACAAACCAGGTCGAAGACGCCGGCGCCCATGACGTAGTTGACGTCGTAAAGGTCGGGCAACGCGTCGCCATTCACATCGGCCACTAGGCAACTGGTGGTCCAGGCGTCGCCGGAAATGCCGGCTGGTTCCGTCACGTCGGCAAAGGTGCCGTCGCCCTGGTTGGCCAGCAAGCGATTGCCGCCGATATTCGCGATATACAGATCGGGGAACCCATCCTGGTTAAAATCGCCCACCGCGACGCCCTGGCTGAAGCGGTTCTCTTCGATTCTTGCCTGCCGTGTGACATCATCGAACGCGCGGCCCTTTCGATTGCGATAGAGGCGGTCGAGGTAATCCGTTTGGTCAGCGGCGGGCGGCCAGGCGCTGCCTTGCGTCAAATGCAGATCGGCCAACCCATCGCCGTCGTAGTCGAGCACGGCACAGCCGCCGCCGCTAAACTCGAACAATCTCGGTCCCGGCGTATGCGAGTCATGCCCGTTCTGATAGACGAACTCGATGCCGACCGACTGGGCTACCTCTTCGAACGCGGTGGCCGACGCCGCACGCGGCGCGGCACTACCGGCCACGAGAGCCGGGGCACTGCCGGCCACAAGGGCCGGGGCTACCTGTTCGGTCGATGCGGCCTGCGCGAGCCGCCGCCAGTCAGCCAGCGGTAGATCCGACAAATCGGACTTCAGCGCCGGGTTGGCTTCGTCGATGGTCTGCGGCATTCCTGGGCGCAAGAGCGCCCGGAGGCGCGCGGCCGTTCGCGCCGCCCATTCAAAGCCGGGATCGATCGTCACACCGAGGCGGCACCAGCCGTAAGCTTCCCAGACGCGGCCGAGTTGTTCGCTGCTCTCGGCACATCGCCGCACGAGATCTTTGTTTTGCGGATCGACCCGCGTCCGGGCCACGAGCGAAACGAATTCGTCCAATTGATGATGTCGCTCGGAAAAGCCTCTTGCCTCTTCCGTGCGACCTAGCGCCGTCAGTGTTTGGGCCAGGCCGTCGTGGGCGCCGCGATGCTCAGGCTGCCGGCGCACGGCCTCCCAAAAGGCGCGGGCCGCCGCCGCAAACTGCTGTCGCGATTGCAGCCAGCGCCCGCCGATGTGCCAGAATTCCGGCAACTCTCGCAGCGTTGTCGGCGACTGCGAGCACCACCGCGCAAACCGGTCGGGCGAAAGTGCCAGCAGCAACCGCCCTTGCAGGGCAAGCGCTTCGGGGCACTGCGGCGATTTCGCGAGCACGCGATCGAGCAGCATCTGGCAACGCTCGTCTTCATGTTCCGCCAGCGCGGCGGTGGCCATGCCAAGCAGTGCCTGCCATTCGGTCTCGTTTTCGTTGTTGGGCAGAAATGCGGGCGGGATGGGCGCCAGCCGATCGACATCGGCCAGAAACGCCAGGTTGTCGGTCGAAGAGTCGCCTTGGGCAATCAACCGTAGCCGAAGTGGGATCGCCCACCGGCTCCTGCCTTCGAGCGTGAGCAGGTAGGCGAGCCGCGTGAGGGCCAAGGGATGGTCGCGCGCCGTCCGCAAGATTTTGCGAAAGCCCTGCTCCGCGCGTTGCCACTCTCCCAAGTGCAACGCGATGTCCGCGGCGGCGCAGTGGCCCAGCACGATGTCCGGATCGTCCGAGTCAGGCAGTCGCTGGTAATACGCCAAGGCCGCGGGCAAATCGTCGCGGCGACTGGCCACCTCGCCGGCGATCAGCAACGCCTCGGCGTGGTTCGGTTGTTGGGCCAGCATCGCGGCGGCCGATTGGCCGGCCGCCGAAAAACGGCCAGCGGCCAGCGCCCGTTTCGCCTCCGCCAAATGGTCGGTTTCCGGCTTGACCGGCGGCGACGGGTCCGCCTGCCGATTGCGCGCTAAGAACGCCACGACCGCCAGGATGCCGATGGCGCAGGCGAAAAGCTGCCAAGCGCGGAAGCTTGCTCCCTGCGCGGCCCGCGGCCTGCGGCGCGACGAGGTGCTACGCTTCATCGTGGAAAAACCTCCTCAAACCCGCGGCAGAGGCCCTTTGGAACCCCGCGGCCGGGCGCTGCGACACGTCGATCAATTCTCTTCGAGTTCGCGGTCGAGTGCTCGCAAGGCCGCCTTGACTTGGGCATTGCCGGGTTCGAGATGAACGACTGCTTGAAACCACGCTCGGGCCAACGCCGGCGCGCCAAGCTCAGCGGCTAACGCGCCCAGCCGGTAACGAGTCTGCACGTCGCGCGGATCGTCGATTGCCTTCAGGCTCAGATCCTCATATTGGGCGTCGAGCTGGTGCAACCGATCGACCGCCTTCCGTAGCCGTTCCGCCTTTTCCTTTTGGCCCGCGCGCTGGCAAGTCATGGCCAAGTGATGGAGGATGAGCCGATCATTCGGCGCCTCGCGGGTGGCAAGTTCCAACACCTCGGTGGCCGCCTGAACGTCGCCGCGTTCAAGCAAGAGCTGGCCTCGTAGCGCCAGCGCGCGTGACAATTTGGGATTGAGCCGCAGCGCCTCGTCCAACAAGGTATCTGCCTGGTCGTCGATACCCAAGCCATGCTGACAATCGGCGGCCAGCGCCAACGCTTCGGCGCTAGGGGCCAACCGCGATAACTGATCCAGGGCCAGCGAGTATTCCTTCGATCGATAATACACTTTGGCCAAGCTAAAACGGAGCTGGTCGTTGTCGGGATGGTTCGGGGCGCGCCGCAGAGCCTCGAGGTAACTCTCGGCGGCAATCTTAGGCTGCCAGTAGTTTTCACAGAGGCGACCTATCAGGCGGTGCGGTCCAGGATCGTCCTCATCCAGCTCGGCGGCCCGCCGCAAGTGCACCAGTGCCTCGCGCACCGCGCCAAGATCGGCATAGGCAATCCCCAGCCAGCGGTGAGCGTCGAGATTGTCGGGATCCAATTCAAGGACCTTGGTCCAGACCTCGCCGGCTTCCTGGAATCGCTCGCTCTTGTAAAGGCACTCTCCCAGCAGGACCATCGCACGAACGTTCGTGTCGGGGTCGCGGGCCGCCACGGCAAGCACGCGGGGCGCGCTCTGCAATTCTCCCTGGGCGACCAGGAGTGTGCCTGACAAGAGGCTCGCTTGAGCCTCGAATCGCGGGTTTCGCTCCAGCCACAGCAACTCGTAGGAGGCGGTTTCAATCCCATTGCCCTCGATCGCCGCCAACGCTCTGCGATAATGCGCCTCCGGCGCGTCAAAGATCAGCATCGCGGCGCAGACGGCGGCGAACGATACCCCGATCGGCACACTGACGAGCAAGCGACGGAGAAACGACGTAGCAGGTGAAGACATATTCATTGACCGGGCGCGATGACCGAAGGCGTCGCTGTGGTGACGCCGGGCGACTCGCCGGCCGCCCAGGCTAAATGTCGCTCGGCGGCATCTGATTTACCGAGCTTCGAATAGTAGCGGGCGAGCGCCTCATGGGTTCGTTGATGGGTTTTGTCGCACCGCAGCGCCGACAATAACCAAAGATACGCCTCTTGATCGTTTGCCTGCTCCAAGAGGATTTCACCGGCCTCGCAGCGCGCCCCTGCATCCTCGGGTAGGCGGATGATTTGGTGCATCAAATCGCTGAGACGCTCGTTTTGTTCGTCGATCTTGGTGCTGAGCTCTAGCTGCGCGTTGGCGTCGTCGGTGCGCCCCAGTCGTTCCAGCGTCAAGCCCAAGGCGTAATGGGCGGTGCGATCGGCGGGCGACTCGCGGAGAGCCTCTTCGAAATAGTCCGCCGCTTCATCAAAAGAGCGTTTGGCCAGCGCCACCTGACCCAGCTCTACCAGCGCAAAGGCGCGTTGAGACGAGGTAAGCCCTCCCTCCGCGAGGCTCGCTCGCAAATCGCGTTCGGCGTCGGCCAGGTTTCCCAGCGTGCGCTCGCAGGCCGCAATATCGAGTTGGATGGCTGGGTCGCTGGGATCGAGTTCTTGGCAATGCCGAAATTCCGCCAGCGCCTCGGCCGCCGCACGCTGATCTAACAACATTTCCCCAAGTTTCAACCGCGCCTCGAGCCGATTCGAATCGAGACGCAGCAAGGTCCGATATTCTTCCAGTTCTCGCCCCGTGTCGTTTACCGCATGTAGCAACTCGGCCTTCAAGGCGTGCGGCTGCACGGCGTTGGGCTGCCATTGAAGCCAGAAGTCGAGACAGAGGCTGGCCTCACGCATGTAAAGACCGGCCAGATAGCCTTTCACGAGGCATTCGTAAATGTCGCTGGCGGTGTCGTCGTCGCAACCCTCCTTGAGCGTCTCCACGAGAAACGACTCGGCGGCTTTTTCACCCGCCTGAAAATCGCACATGGCTTCTTGGAGCAACAGGTCCTTGCTGGACCAGCCGATTTTGCCAGCTCGTTCGAAATACACCCGGGCCTTGCTGGTGGTCGCCCGGCGCCGATGGCAAATACCGAGCAAATAGGCCGTCTCGGCGCTTTCCGGGTGAGCCGCCTCAACCCGCAGCAG
>DASVHB010000661.1:0-11564 GCA_036379195.1 Pirellulales bacterium | reverse complement strand
AGGGCGATTATTCCATCACCGTCACGGCGGACAACGGCGTGGGCACGCCCGCGAGCCAGGCATTTACGCTCACGGTCACCAGTGCGCCGGTCAACATCGCTCCGACCATCACCAGCCCCGACAACATCTCGTTTGAATCCGGATCGTCGGGCACGTTTACCATTACAACGACGGGCAACCCGAACGCGGCAATCACGTTTTCGGGCAGCCTGCCGGCTGGCGTAACGTTGACCGACAATGGCGACGGCACCGCCACGCTGGCGGGCACGCCCGGCGTCGGCACCGAGGGCGATTATTCCATCACCATCACAGCCGACAACGGTGTGGGCACGCCCGCGAGCCAGCCGTTTACGCTCACAGTCACCAGCGCGCCGGTCAACGTCGCGCCGACCATCACCAGCCCCGACAACATCTCGTTTGAAGCCGGATCGTCGGGCACATTTACCATTACCACCACGGGTGCCCCGAACGCGGCGATCACGTTTTCGGGCAGCTTGCCGGCTGGCGTGACGTTGACCGACAACAACGACGGCACTGCCACGCTGGCGGGCACGCCGGCTGCCGGGATCCAAGGCGCCTTTCAGTTCACCATCACCGCCGACAACGGCGTGGGCGCCGCGGCCACGCAAACGTTCACACTGACGGTGAATAGCGCACCGGCCATTACCACCGCCGACCATGCCACCTTTGTCGCCGGCTCGCCCGGCAGTTTCACTATCGTGACCACCGGGTTTCCGAATGCGGTCATCACCGCATCGGGCAGTCTGCCGGCCGGCATCACCTTGGCCGACAATGGCAATGGCACCGCCACGCTTTCCGGCACTTCGCCGGCGTGGGACAGCGGCGTGCATCAATTCACGATTACGGCGAATAACGGCGTGGGCGCCGCGGCCACGCAAACGTTCACGCTGACGGTGAATAGCGCTCCGGCCGTCACCAGCGCCGATCACGTCACGTTTGTAGCCGGGTCTGCGGGCACGTTCACCATTGCAACCACGGGCTTTCCGCACGCGGCGATCACCGTATCGGGCAGCCTGCCCGCCGGCATCACGTTGACCGACCATGGCGATGGCACGGCAACGCTCGCCGGCACCGCCGCGCTGGCCGCAAAGGGCGTTTACCAGTTCACGCTCACGGCCAACAACGGCGTGGGAACCAACGCCACTCAGGTCTTCAAGCTTACCGTCGGCGTGGCCCCGGCGTTCACCAGCCTCAATCACGCGACGCTCGACGCAGGCGCGCCCGGCGCGTTCGTCATCACGACCACGGGTTTTCCGAACGCGGCCATTACCGTGTCGGGCAGCCTGCCCTCCGGCGTGACGTTGACCGACAACGGCGACGGCACCGCCAAACTCTCCGGCACTCCCGCGTCAGGCAGCGAAGGCACGTACCAGCTCGTGCTGACCGCCAGCAACGGCGCCGGCATCGCCGCAACCCAGGTGTTCAAACTCACCGTCGGCAGCGCGACGCCGGTCGAGGCAACCATTACGGGCGTCGGCGTCGATGTGTCGGGCTTCGAATACACGGCACTCAATGCGGTCGTCGTGGCCACGTTCACGTACGACGGCGGCGCCAAGCCCGCCGACCAGTTCGCCGCGACGATCGACTGGGGCGACGGAACCACTTCGCCGGGCACGATCGCGCTTTCGGGTAGCACCTACACGATCACCGGTTCGCACACCTATGGCGACGAAGGCGTGTTTCTGGTGAAGGTGGCGGTGAGCGGCGGCGGCGCTTCGGCGACCATTGCCGCGCAGGCACGCATTCTCGAAGAGCTGCTGCCCGATGGCAGCCGAGGCACGCCCGAAGAGCGGTTCATCTCCGAAGTCTACCGCGACCTGCTCAACCGGCCGGTCGATGCGGCCGGCCTGGCGTATTGGTCCGATTACCTGGCGGCTCACGACCGCAACTCGCTGGTGGCAGCGGTGCGCAATACCACCGAATTCCATCACGTGTTGATCGAGCAATTGTATCAGCGGTACTTGCACCGCGGGGCCGATGCGCCGGGCTTGAACCATTGGGCCGATCTGATGGCGTCGGGATGGAGCGCCGGCCAGGTGGCGACGCAGATCGTGGCGTCGGCCGAATACCACCAGGTGCGCGGCCAGGGCTCGGACGACAGATTTGTCGACGTGCTGTTTGCCGATGCTTTGGGCCGTACGGTCGATGCCGACGCCAAAAGCCATTTCAGCGGGCGGCTGGCGCAGGGGGCCAGCCGAGAGCAGGTCGTCACGGCGGTGTTCGCCAGTGACGAGGCAGTCGAAGCGATCATCAACGCCTACTATCGACAATTCCTCGATCGCGATGCCGATGCGCAAGGTCTGAGCGCTTTTGCGGCGGCCATGCGTTCGGGCTGGACCGACGAACAAATCATCGCCTCCATCGTGGGGTCGAACGAGTATTTTGCGAAAACCGCAACATAAGAAGCCGCGGGCGATAGTCGCCCTTCGCTCCGCGAAAGTAGCGCTACTTTCGCGGAGCGAAAGGCGACCATGTCGCTCGGCTTATCCGTAATCAATGGTTCAACATTCATCGCCGTGGCGCGGCCAGGGTTTCTCGCCGCGCCGGCATTTTTTGGGAGGAACGCGCGTCATGTCGCGAGGAAGCATTTTGGCCGTTGCATCGTTGGTCGTCGTTGCCGCTGTCGCTGCGCCGGGAGCCGCCCTGGCTCAACGCGGCGAGGGGCGGCCTGGCGGAGGCGAAGTGGCGGGGCAGATTCTGAACGAAGTCTTTTCTGGCCTGCAAGGCGCCTTTGGCGGAATGAATCAAGGCGGAGGCGCCAATCCGTCGGACGACTACTACCCGTCCAACGGTTTTCCATCCAACGGCTATCCATCCAACGGCTATCCATCCAACGGCTATCCGCCCAACGGCTACTACCCGTCGAACGGCTACTACCCGTCGAACAATTTCGGCGACAGCAACGCATATGCTCCGAACAATTTCGCGCCCGACCCTTATCCCAACACGGCGCCCGCGCCGCAACCGGCTCCTGCCAAGCCCAAAGCGAATGAGCTGCCCAAAATCAAAAAGATCAAGCCGATCAAAAACATCGTAAAAGGACTGAAAGCACATCCGGTGAGCCGGGCGGATATTCGCAACTGGCATGACCAGGCGAGCCAAAAGATCGACGACGATATCGCGGTGCTCGACGCGCGGCTGCCCAATAACGCCACGCAAACGATCATCCTGAACAACACCGGCATGTCGCCCGCCGATGTCGATCGCGCGAAAGACCTGATTGCCAAGGGAGATGAAGCCGGCCTACAAAAGCTGCTGACCGACAACAAGGTGCCCGCCGCCAACGCCGATTCGCTGCTGAAGATTGCCGCCGCGAAAGCCGCGCTCGCTCAGCTCAAAAACAACGCCCAGCAAGGCGCCGCGACGAACGCCGACCTGGCCGCCGCCTACCATGCCTTGCAGGGCTTCGTAGGACCGGCCGGCGATAAGCAGGCCGATGCCGCCTTGAACGACATCATGGCCAGCAGCCATTTCATCGACGCGCTCGACCAGGCCGTGCCCGGCAATCATCCTTTACCGACGGTCGCTCCCTTGATCTTCGTCGTCTCGGGCTTGCCACAGGGGCAGGTCTATCCATTGGGCAACGGCGCGGTGCTGACTGGCGGCAGCTTGTCCGACGTAGGCATCGGTGTGGCGCGCGGCACGATTGCCAGTGCGGCGGGACTCAGCGTGGGCGCCGGCCGGCCGTTGCCTTCGTCGAGCAACGACACGCCCACCAGTGGCGCGCTGCTGACCAACGATGCTTCGGCCGAGGTCAATTACACGGTCAACGGCCGGCATTATACGCTGCAGCCCGATTACACGCAGACGCTGCCCGCCGGCAACGCCTGGACGGTGTCGTTCGACAAAGGCGGCGCGGCGGGCCTGGCCCGCTACAGCCTTTCGTCGGGCACCTACTCATTTGCCGCGAACGAGTCCGGTTGGGAACTTTACAAAAAGACGTACCGGACAACAATCGACAACACGAAGAATCCTCAGCCCTTCAACTACGTGAGCGGCGGCAAGCAAAAGACCCTCGAAGCGGGCGAGGAAGAAACATTGTCGTCGAGTTACCCAATCGTGGTGAGTTTTGACAACGGCGCCGGGCAAGTCGTCCGCCGCCGACTCGACAGTGGCGAGGTCAATGTCGCACTGACGCCAGACGGCAAGTCGATCGATCTTTACGCCGCCACCGAAATACCGCAGACCGACCTGGAAGACGACGAAAACGCCGCCGAGCCAGACGACGCGTCTGCCGGTCCGCTGCGCCTGTTCGGCGCCGGGACCGGCTCGGGGGGCGCGCGGCTTTTCGATCGTCGATCCAGCGGGGGCGGCGCGAACTAACCGGCCGCCGCGATCGGGGGCAAGAGCTTGTCGACCACCGCGAGCAATTGCTTCAACTTGACGGGCATTTGCACGACCGCTCGGGAGGGGCCTTGGAGTGCCATTGCCTGCTTCTGCCAGTGGCGGTGCTCGGCGCCGAGCAGCAACACGGCGGGAACCGACGCCGTCGCCTCATCGGCGGAAAACTGCTCGAACGCCTCCAGGGCCGCGTCGCCCAATTGCCCGGTGCTGAAGATCACGGCATCGGCGGGCTTCTTTTCATTCGCCTCCGCAAACCGGGCAATCGCGCGCTGAGGGTCGCCGGTGACCAGCACTCGGTAGCCCGCCTTTTTGAGCTCCTCGCGAAACAGATCCTGCATCTTGGAGTTCGATTCGACAATCATCAGGGCGCGTCGGTTGGCCGCCGCCTCGATGGCGCTGGCCACGCGCTCTCGGTCGGCTTGCCAGCGATCGCCTTCGGGGGTGGCGGGTTCATCTTCGCCCACATCGCCCGCGGCCAGGCGTTCGGCGGCGATGTTCAAATCAACCAGCATTTGGGCGGGCGTTTGATATCGCTTCTCCGCGTCGAGGTTCATCGCCTGGTTGACAATGGCGGCCACCACGCGTGGCACGCCAGGTTCCGCCTGGCGAATCGGCGCCACGTCGACAAACCGCGACTTCGACAGCCGCTGAATTCGATCGCGGGTTTCATGCAGCGGCGATCGGCCCACCAGCATGTGATAGTACATCACTCCCAAGAAGTAGATGTCGCTGCGCGAATCGTCTTTGCGTACTCCGGTGGCGCGCTCAAGCCCGGCATAGTCAATCGTCCGAGCGTTCAACGCCTCCGCCACGCCTTCTTCGGCCAGCGAGCCGTCGGTGCCCGCCAAGCCAAAATCGACGAGCTTGGCCTGCCCCTTGCTCGACACCAGGATGTTGGTCATTTTGATGTCGCGATGCGAAATGCCATGCTCGACGGCGTACTTCATGGCGCTGGTAATGTCGATCATCAGCTTCGTGGCTTCGCTCGGTTCGAGCTTCCGCCGGATTTTAAGAAACTCGCGCAGGTTGCGACCCTCGACAAACTCCATCACCAGAAAATGGGTCATGCCCTTCGAGCAGACTTCGTAGACGGGCACGATGTTTGGGTGGCGCAGCGTGATGCCCATTTGGCCTTCGCGGCAGAAATGCTCGGTCTGCGCCGGATCGTCGCTGTAGCGCTTTCGCAGCACCTTTACCGCGCGGATGACGCCGGTGGTTTTGTGCGAGGCGCGATACACCCGAGCGAAACTGCCTCCGGCGACCATGTAGAGCACTTTATAGTCGCCGTAGAAAAAGCCGGTGCGCTCGCCCTTGAGCAGCCGGTCGAGCTGGAAATTCGTGAGTAGCTCGCGGCGCAGCAGCGTCTGAATGAATTCGTCGGTGGGAACGTTGCGCCGCCCGAACTGGCCCCACAGGTCTTGTAATTGGCGTTCGTCCAACAAGCTTAAGTCGAACGCGCGCTGAGCGATCTGTTCAGCGGTCAGCTCGGCCATCGCAGGCTTTCCCCCGTCGGATCCGCGACCATCTCTTGCTCCTCGGGGCGGCTGCCCGCACCCCCGTCACCTGTCATGGTACGCCAGACTTGCAAGGGCCGCAACGATGGGCTCAACGGGGCAGCCTACTCTTGCTCGGTTTGGCGGCGAAACTCGTCGCGCTCGCGGCGCGTGGCCTCCAGATCGAACAGCAGATACTTCATGTCGAGCCGCAGTTGGCTGAGAGCGTCTTGCACTAAATGCAAGATCCGGCGTCGGCGGCGAGTGCTGTCTACCACGCGGCACAGCAGTGGCTCGATGGTCTGACGATGCTCCGGCGGCAGCTTCTTCAAGGCGGCGGCCAGGTCGAGCAGGTCCTGGGGAAGTTCGTCGGTGGGTGATTTGGCAACTCGCGAGGTGTCGGTCATCGGCGGCTGTCTCCAGTGTGGGTGAGTCGTAATCGCCTGTAGAGCAGAGGTTGTGCCGACAATCAAGCTGCCGCGGTCAGAATTGCGATAACAGCCTTAGTAGGCACGGGTTAGGCAGAGGCGGCAGATGCAGGTCCGCTCTCGATACGGCGATGCGGAAAGTCAACGATCCGGCCTGGAGTCGTTTCGCAAACCACGATAAATTACCGACTTGCGCGGAATGGAACCGCGCGGCGACCCATGTGGCGTTGGGAAAACACGCCCTCAGAAACCCGTTTGGTCCACGGATGAAGCCGGCCGAGCCTCCGAAGCGGTGCGTTTGCCAAGAGCGACTGAGGCTGCTTCACGCCGTCATTGCTTACGCACTGGTGTCTGCGACCGGTGCGGCGCTGGCCCAGCCCGCCAACCACGATGGCTTCGAAAGCGCCGAACCTTCCTGGCGTGCCGCGGCTGCCGACCAGGCTCGCATCGACATCCACGAGCGCACCTCGCAGGGAGCCCACGGCGGGGCAACTTGCGAACACCTGACGATCCGCCCGGGCGGCTCAACTCCGTTGCTGCTGAGTTTGCCCGTTCCGCATGCGCGGATTATTCCCGAACTTATGCCGAGCGTGTGGGTGCGCACCGATCGGCCGCAGGTGAGGCTGCTGGCACGGGTGGTGTTTCCGCACGCTTCGGATCCACGCAGCCAGAAACCGCTCAGTCAACTGGTTGCCGGCCCCAGCTATACCCAAGTCGGGGCCTGGCAACTGCTGCGTCTGACCAGCACGGCCAAACTGGTTGCGCAAGTGGTGCGCCCCTTGCGCGCGCAATATGGGCGGCAGCTCGACGTTAGCGAGGCCTACTTGGACCGCCTGGTGCTCGAAATCGCGCCGGGCGCGGCGCCGGCCAATGTCTGGATCGACGATGTCGACGTGCGGGGCCTGGTCACGACGGATGCCGCCGGCGCTTCGCAAGCAGCCGCCGAGCCGCCAGCGACAGGCGTGTTGGGCCGGCACCGCATCGAGCTTTCAGGGCCGGTATTGCTTATCGACGGCAGCCCCTTTTTCCCGCGGATGATCGAATACCAGGGCGAGCCGCTGGCGTTTCTCAAAGGGCTGGGTTTCAACACGGTGAAGCTCTCGTCGCCGCCTGGCGACGCGCTGCTGAACGAAGCGCTGCGGGCCGGCGTTTGGCTGCTTTGTGCCCCGCCCCGCGGCGCTGAAGGCGAAACAGTCAGCGAGATCGATGGCCGTTACGAACCGGTGCTGGCATGGTATCTGGGCCAGGGATTGCGGGCGACCGAACTCGACGCGGTGCGGCAATGGGCCGAACAAATCCGCCAAGCCGATCGGCGCGTCGCTCGGCCGCTGGTATGCGACCCGCTGGAAGAGCTGGCACAATATAGCCGCATTCCGGGTGTGCAGATCTTGATGGCGCATCGTGCTCCGTTGGGCGGAAGTTTTGAGTTGGCCGATTACGAAACGTGGCTGCGAGAACGCCCGCGATTGGCGTTGCCGGGGTTGGCCCTGTGGACGACGATTCAAACCCAGCATCGCCCCGAGTTGGCCGAACAGATGCGGTTGCTCTCCGAGGGGCGGTCGCCCGAACCCGCCGCCGAGTTGGAGCAATTGCGGCTGCTGGTGCAGGCCGCGTTGGCGGCCGGCGCGCGGGGACTGTTGTTCGCCTCGCAGTCGCCGCTCGACGCCCGAGACGCCGCCACGCGGATGCGCGCTGCCGCTCTGCAGCTTATTAACCTCGAGCAAGAATTAGTGCAGCCGTGGGTTGGGGCGAGCACGACGGCGACGGCGGCCAGCGGGCTGGATGAATCGGGCAGCAATCCTGGCGTCGCCGGAGCGGCGCTGCAGGCCGGACGATCGCGGTTGCTGCTGCCCTACTGGGCCGGCACCGGCGCTCAATACGTCACCGACCAGGCCGCCGGCAATGATGTCACCTTTGTGGTGCCGGGCGTGCCCGAAGCCACCAGCGCCTACGAGATTACCGCCGGTGGCTTGCGGCCGCTGGTGCGGCGGCGTGGAGCAGGGGGCCTGCACGTGAAACTTCACGAATTCGGCATTACGGCGCGCGTGCTACTGAGCGACGAGGTGGCCATGAGCGAGCTCTCGCGCCGGCTGCTCACTATCGGTCCCCAAGCCGCGCGGCTCGAGCGCGATTTGGCCGCTTCGCGATTGAACCACGTCGCCGGAACGCACGCCCAGTTGGCGCGATTGGCCGACCGAGTGGCCGACGCGGAAATGTGGCTCTCGCAGGCCCGATCTGAATTGGCCGCGGCCGACCAGAATCTGACGCGGGGCGACTGGGTGGCGGTGTGTCTGGCCGCGCACCGAGCGACTCGTTCTCTGCGCTTGCTCGAGCGCACGCATTGGGAAAAAGCCACCACGACGCTCGGCTCGCCGATCGCCAGCCCGCTGGCGGTAACGTTCGCGACGCTTCCTGATCATTGGCAATTTGTGCGAGCAATCGAGCAGCGACCCCATTCGCGCAATCTGCTGCCCGAGAGCGGCATGGAAAGCCTGCCACGGATGTGGAAGGCGGGCTGGCGATTGTTTCAGCATAGCCAGCCGACGGTGCGCGGCGCCGGCGAACTTTCGGTCGATCAGCACCACGCCGGCCAGGCCAGCTTTCACCTGGCCGTCGAACCTGCCGACGAGGAAAACCCGGCGCCCATGATCGAAACCACCCCGTTGTGGCTCACTTCGCCGCCGCTGCATGTCGAGGCCGGACAGTGGGTGCGGATTCATGGGTGGGTGAACATCCCGGAGCCGATCACCGGCAGCCTCGACGGGCTATTGGTGATCGAGTCGCTGGGCCGCGAGCCGTTGGCCGAGCGCATCGGCGTAACAGACGGGTGGCGCGAGTTTACGCTCTATCGCGCCGCCGCCGCTTCGAGCGATCTGACGGTGACGCTCGCGCTCACCGGGGTGGGCGATGTCTGGATCGATGATGTCACCATTGAATTGATTGCCCCGGCGCCGCGGCGGCAGGCGTCGGGCACGAAAACTGCTCCCCGCTAGTTTAGGCGCCGCAATCTCTCGATTCTGGTTGCCCGCAACGGGTGCTGCGCGCACCGTACCGCCGGCTGGGGACGCTGTTGGCGCGTCCCTGGCAACGGAACATCAAGGAGCATGACATGAAAAAATTACTACTGCCGTGCAGCCTGGCATCGGTCCTGTTGATGCCGGCCGCGATGATGGCCCAAGACTACGACGAAGACGACCCGGTTCCTTATGACCAGCGCGATCGTGACTTTCACGAAACGGGGCGCAACTTTGGGACCGAGTTCTATCCGCACCCTCGTGATCGCTACACGGGCGAGCGCGCCGACAACCCGCGCCGCTACGATAATCGCGCACCGGCGCGGCGTTATCGCAACGCACGCACCGCCCGATATGGCCGGTCGTATGCCGACTACGACGCCTATCCGCGCGGTACTGTGCCGGCGGTCCGTTACAACGATCCGGATCCGTTCGACAATCCTTATGGCCGACCGCGCGGCCCACACTACATCGCTCCCGACGAGTTGAATTTCCGCGGCGGCCGGTATGCGACCGACTACCCCGGATTTCGCGGCGGCTGGTATGGTCGCGGTCATCGCATCCGCATTCGAGCGGGCGAATACACCGCCGGAGACTACGCCAACGCGTTTTGGGAGCACCAGCACCGGGCCCGCGCTTATCCGGGTGAACACACCTGGGATTTTTATACCGGGCAGGCGCACAGCCATCCGTAGCCGGCTGCCGGCCCCGTTTCGCGCGGCTGAAACCGTGTATACCGCGGCTCAGCATGGTGGCCACATCGCGCATCTGGCATACTGCATCGCATGACGCACGCCGAGAGATGCCAACAACTGGATGAGATAGGCTACGCGCTATTACCAGGCGTGATGGATGCGGCGTTGCTTAGTCGACTGCGGCAACGGGTGGAGGAACTGTTCGGACAAGAAGGCGATGCGGCCGGCTCGGAGTTCAAGATTGAGCAAGGCGCGCGGCGGCTGGCAAACCTGGTCAATAAAGGCGACGTTTTTTACGACGTCATCCTGCATTCGACGGTGCTCGCGCTGGTTGAGCATGTGTTGCAGGGCAGCGTGAAGCTTAGCAGCCTCAACGCCCGCTCGGCTAATCCGCATGGCGATGCGCCGCAGCCATTGCATTGCGATATGAGCGCCCTGCCCGACGAGCAAGGCCCGTGGGTGTGCAACACGGTGTGGATGCTGGACGACTTTACAATAGACAATGGCGCCTTGCGAGTAGTGCCGGGCTCGCACCGCTGGGGGCGTTTGCCCCAAGACGTGCTTGCCGACCCGCGTGCCGAGCACGCAGAGCAAAGCGTCGTCACGGGCGCGGCGGGGTCAGTCATCGTACTCAATGCGCATCTTTGGCATGGTGGCCTGGCCAACCGAAGCTCCCGACCGCGGACGGCCGTGCATGCCTTTTATTGCCGCCGCGACAAGCCTCAACAGTTGCACCAGAGACAATGGATTTCGGCTGAGGCGCAGGCTGCGCTTACTCCCCGGCTGCGAGAACTGTTGGCGCTCGACGATGCGTCGAACGGCGCCGACTGCGCGCAGCGCCACGCGCGCAGCGGTTTTCTTCGCTAGCACCGGCGTAGAAGCCCAACCTCCGAAACCTCGCCGCGGGACCGAGCCGATCGAAACTTGGTTGTGGAATCATCCGGCCCGCCTTGGCGGTACCCGCGGTGCTCACCACCCCAGCGCGCGGCGGCGCGTGGGAGGTGGATTGCGCTGCGCCGCCGGCAAATCGCGCAAGAGCGGCGTGGCGCCGGTCGCCTCAAAGGGCGAAGGTTTTCGCCCGCGTCGCCGGTTGTTTCCGGTTGCGGGCACCTCGTCGCCGCTGCGAGGGTTGCTGCCAGGCGGCCGAGAGAAACGCCGGCCACGGCTGCGGCTGCCGGCCAAAAGCCGCGTATCGCGATTTAGGGACGGCCCGCGAGGATAAACCGCCCATGCATCGACGGCGTCGAACTGCAGTTGGGGGCGAATGACGGCGAATTGCTCGCCCGCCTTAGCCACCTCCGTTGCGGGGCCGGCAATGTACCATGCCGAAATCGCGCAGCCGGCCAATACGCAAACGGTTTGGGCAACGGGCCTGGAGCCAAAAGAACGCCTCATGCGCGCCATATCGGCCGCCGCGGCGCGAAACTTGAGAATATGGCCCAGTTCCGGCCTACTTAAGCTGCGGGCGAACGACGTCGCGAGCCAACCCCAGCTTCTCCAAGAGAAGAATGGTGAGATAGGTAACGTCGAATTCCCACCAGCGGTGCCCGTGAGCGGCGCTGCGCTGGT